>NZ_JBHNYX010000035.1:0-47883 GCF_054960505.1 Alteromonas sp. G4i13
AGCGCCTTTCGGCGCTTTTGCTAGATACCAATATCGAATTAGTCGGCATCTTGTTCTGTAGAACTACCTTCAGACGGGGTAGCGACAACTAAATCAGTCACGCTGACCTTACCACTTCCGCGCGCTTCTTGTGGGCTTAGCTCAAAGTGATACGTTGCGTTTGCTACTGCTTGGTACACGTCAGCCTTAATTTCCTGTGATGTGGTAGCCACTGCGTTTGAAACTACATTAGTTAAAAACGTTTGAAGCACTGACTCTTCTGCATTTGCTACGCTGCTTGCCATGCTTGCTGTCAGTAAAGTTGCTGCGATTAGTGAAGTTTTCATAATTTCCCTCTGAAGTTAGTCAGTGCAACAACACGCCGTTGTTGCGATACTTAGAGGATTGCGAGAGCTGTGCCAACTCCTTTAAAAACAGTTAAGGAATTGATATATATAAATTTAAATAAAAAAGCTCGCGAGACAGCGAGCTTTTAAGAATTGAACAAACATTAAACTTTGGTCAAAATTACTAAATCGTTAGTCTTTTTGACTATTAAACGCAGCGACTTCCTTTTGTGCACTTTCTACAGCGTCTAGCGCATTTAGCAGCAGATTGGGATCTGGATTTTTTCCTGTTCCATTTTGGCTTAAGTATCTACGCCAAATACGTCCACCCGCTTGCCCTTGATAAAGACCCAAAATATGCCGAGCTGCATGCCAGGGTTTGAAATAGGGATCGTCTTGGCGTTCAATATACTGCTGCATTTTCAGCACAATTTCTCGTCGTGACATGCTCTGAGCTTCAGTATCTCCGAAAATCTCTTTATCTACGGTAGCCATAATGTAAGGATTGGCGTAAACCTCACGCCCTACCATAACGCCATCAACAAGTTCTAGCTGTTGCTGGGTTTCTTCTAGCGTTTTAACCCCACCATTTATGCTAATAGATAATTCAGGGCGAGCCTGTTTAAGTCTATGAACCCGCGGATAGTTTAACGGCGGAATTTCGCGATTTTCTTTTGGGCTCAATCCCTGTAGCCACGCTTTCCTTGCGTGAACAATAAAGGTATCGCATCCGGCATCTGCCACTGTATCGATGAAACGAGCGAAGTCTTCATCTTCGTCCATATCATCAATGCCAATACGGCACTTTACCGTAACGGGAATATCTACCGCAGCCTGCATGGCTTTGACACAACTTGCTACCACCTCTGGCTGGGCCATCAAGCAGGCACCGAAGCTACCATTTTTAACCCTGTCACTTGGACAACCTACGTTTATGTTAACTTCATCATAACCGCGCGCTTGTGATAGCTCAGCACACTTAGCCATGTCAGACGGATCGCTTCCGCCCAATTGAACAGCAACAGGATGTTCCTCTTGGTTGTAACCCAGATAATCACCCTTACCGTAAATGATCGCGCCTGTGGTTACCATTTCTGTATAGAGAAGTGTGTGCTTAGACATTAATCGTAAAAAGTAGCGACAATGCCGGTCTGTCCAATCCAGCATAGGGGCGACAGAGAATTTACGATTTAGTGGAGTGATAGACACGACAGGAACCTCAGACACAGTTATTACTTATATACCTCGCGTACGCGCGAGCGGCGTATAGTACCTATGTTCAATAAAAAAACAATGTCGCTTGCCATTATTTGATTGTCCCATTTCAGCCTTAAAAAACAGCTCAAATCGTAGAACGCATAAGTAAATCTTCATTGATTATTCAACTTACTGAAAAGATAACGTTTTTTTGTATAAGGATTTTTGTAGGTATTTGCCACTATTATGCTTTTAGTGTATTTCAAAGTTCACGATTAGCGGCTATTGTATAAAGTAATAACCATAATTATTAGCACAGACAAAAGTGTGATTGCAGCTCGTTAGCGTGTTCAACGCAAAGAACTGCGCCTTCCGGAGACATTTTATGGCGGACAAGAAGCCGAAGGATCAGCAAGCGCAAGACGTAACTCAAACTGAAGGCGCGCCCAAACCAGCAGACGAACTTGCTCAACTTAGAGAGATTTTGTTTGGTCAGACAAACCGTGCTTTCCGTGCAGATCTTTCTGCGTTGGAGTCACGGGTCAACGACAGCTTCTCTAAACTGAATACGCATCTTGATAATCAGTTTAACGATATACGTAAGCTTATTGACCAACAGATCACAGAATTATCGAATCAGTTGGCCAGTGCTAACGACAACCACAGTAACGTGCAAGAGCAACTTCAAAACACCACTGACAAATTGCAAAGTGAATTGGAGATAGCTGAAACAGCTGCAAAGAATGACAATGATGCATTGGAAGCTCATGTGGTTCAAGAACTAGAGTCGCTTGATAATTTATTTAGTAAGCGTCACCAAGAGCTACTTGAGAAGCTTCAGCAGGTTACCAGTGAGCTTTCAGAAAGTAAAACCGATAGAAAAACGTTGGCAAACTTACTTTCGACTATGGCCACCAACCTCGCTACAGATCATTAATTAATGACTGAAAAAGTGCCGCCGTCGGAGCTATCTGACAACTCTCTAGACAAAGTCAGAGAGCTACTCATTGGAAGAGACGACAAGTTCGTTCAAGAAAAGTTGAATCGCGATGCGAAAGGCATCGTGACAAACGTCGTTTCTGAAGCGCTTTTTGAACGCGAGACAAAGGACGGCTCGGTTAACAAAGTACTTGTTCCTCTTGTAGAGAAGTCGCTTCACCGCTCTATAGAAGCTAATAGCGACAAGATTGTTGGTACACTTTACCCTTTGGTTGGCACGCTTGTAAGAAAGGCGGTATCTTCATTTCTTGTTGAGTTTGTCGAGCGCACTAACGCGCTTATCGAAAACAGCTTAAGTCCCAAAAGCGTATCTTGGCGATTCAAAGCTTGGCAGTCCGGAGTCAGGTATTCTGAATTTGTCGCATCTCAAATTTACCAATACCAAGTCCAACAGCTGCTGGTCATTCATCGAGAGACCGGCACGCTACTTCACAGCATTTCTTCAGATCCTGAGAAAGAAAAAGACGCAGACTTAATTTCATCAATGCTAGTGGCCATTAATGACTTTGTGGCAGATGCGTTTGGCGTTACCAGTACCGAGTCAGAAAACGAGCTCGGCGAGATAAAAACGGAAGACTTTACGCTGCTAATAAAAATTGGGCCACAAGCGCTGCTTGTTGCTGCAGTTACGGGCAGTATTCCTCCTGAGGTACGCGGAAAACTTCAACAGGCGTTGGAAGATTTTCATCAGTTCTATCAGCAACCGTTGCTCACTTATGAAGGTGACAATGCGCCCTTCGACGGTTGCGAAACCATTCTTTCAGACTGCTTAATAAGCGAAAGAAAAGAGGGTGAAGGAAAAAAATCAAACCGATTAATAGGTGCACTAGTGCTTCTTGTGATTTTTTTCGCACTTGCAGTGCTGTCTTTTATGCGTTTGTCGCTAAGCATCTTAAAAAGCGACTTGCACGAGCTTCCTCCTCCACCTGGCATCATAGTAACTGATACTTATGTTTCCAATGGGAACGTGCACGCTAAAGTCCTTCGCGACCCGGTCGCCACTAGCATCGAACAATGGTTTAGCGATAATAACATCGATGCAGAAAGAGTTACTGTTATTGAAGAACCCTTTGTTTCTTTAAAACCAAGTGTGGTTGAACGCAAACTTGAAAAGCTCGTGAGCGACTATCCACTCAGCGAATCAGAAAGCCTATTAATTGAAAAAGGTGAAGACCGTAGCTTTATTATTTCAGGAACCGTGTTCACTCCAACCGCAATTAACTTTACTCAGCAAATAAACGCTATTCCTGGAATTTCGACAGTTAACGTTGATACCACTGCGCTTAACGTCAAAGCAGCGTATCAAATTGACAATGCTGAGCTCCAGAAGGCCGCATTGAACCGATTAGTTAATAAGGTTTCTTCACAAAATGTACTTTTTGCTACTAACCAAGAAGCGCTTTCTGAAGTACAGTTAGCAAAATTAGAACTTCTGGCAAACGACATAAAACAGTTGTTAACCCTTGCTGACAAGACAAAAACTGTTGTCAGTATTGTTGTGATGGGTGCCAGTGATAATTCAGGCTCAAGCGCACGAAATCGCGCATTGAGTCAAAAACGAGCAGAGAATGTTGTGAATTCATTAATTTCACTTGGCGTAGAAAGTGATACTCTTATACCCGTAAGTTTAGGAGAGCTACCATTGCAGAAAGCATCAATGGGGCGTTCGGTTATGTTAAACGTTTTGATATCCAGTGAGCAATAGTAAGGAAGCTTGGCGGTGATACAGAAAAAAGTATGTATTTTAGGGCCCACTGGTGTTGGCAAGACAAGCTTGGTTAAGCAATTCGTTGAAGGTATTTTCTCCGAAAAATACAAGACCACTATTGGCGTAAAAATAGATAAGAAACAAGTCAATAAAGACGGACGCGGCGTTCAGCTTCTACTTTGGGATTTAGAAGGTATCGACAGATACTGTGGCTTCAACCCTCGCTACCTTCGCGGCGCAAGCGCCTACATTATTGTAGTTGACCAAACTCGGTCTCAATCCTTGCTTGAAGGCATGGAAATTCTAGAACTCGCACGCGAACACTACCCCGATATCCCCGCATTTTTTGTTGTAAATAAAACCGATCTCCCCACAAGTTGGCACTGGAGTGAGGAAGAACTCAATTCTTACGCTCAAAAATTCGCTTCACTAACGAAGACCAGCGCAAAGACCGGTGAAAATGTAGAGAATTTATTCAGTACAATTGCGTTTTGGTAGGAGATTGCCATGGATATTCATTTATTAAATGCATTAGGCATTACTAACTGCGCGCTATTTAGGTGTAACTCCGAAAGCGACATTGAATGCTTAACGCCAGAACTTCCATGGCTAGCAAATGTTGTGACGATTGACGAAAACAACAAACTGCAAAAGAAGCATATCCCCTCCATTTTTTTAGACGACTTTTTTCTCGATGCCGACGAAGTATGGAAAGGCGAAACGTCATTTACGCTTTCATCTGGCTTTTGGACGGAGCACAATGAGAGCCAAGTACTTCGCTTAGAAGCATTGGCAATTAATAGCGGATCGGGTTCTCGCTATCTGGTCGTTAAAAACGTAGAAGAGCAATTTGACGAAAAACGTAAAACGCTGCAAGCCGCGCGTGAATTATTGCTAAGCCATCACGAAATTGTAGGTCAGCATGAATATATTAGGCACAAATTAAACGGTGTTTTACGCAAGAACACCCGACTTCAAAAGCTCGTTCCGCCCATTCAGCAAGCTATTCACAACCTGGAAACCGGCGTTGTCATTTTAGACGACAAAGGCGGATTGATACTGGACAACAAAGCGTCTCATAGATTGCTGCTTTGTAATAGCACAACGCCAAGCTCTATTCGCGTCAACGAGCTTCTTACTGATATTGATGCGCCGGCAACGTTTCTTCCCGCACTAGTGCAGCGAAAAGCCCCCTGGCAAGGTGAGCTTTATTGGCAACCTGTTGACGATTATGGTGTGTGGCTTCAGGTTACCATTCACCCTGTATTACAAGGGGATGAGTTAACCCATTGGGTTTACCTACTTACCGATATTACCCATATCCACAATAAAGAAGAGAGCGTATTAACTGCCAGTGGAATGGACTCGTTAACAAAGGTAGCCAATCGCAATTTGTTTACCGATACAGTAAGAAGACTGGTTCAGGAAGAAATCGCATTCAAGTTGTTCATAATAGATATATGCGACTTTAAAAAGATAAATGAATCACTTAGCTATCAGTCGGGTGACGAGATCCTTAAATCGTTCGCACTGCGACTGCAGACCTTTGTCGGCAACAGCGGGTTTATAGCGAGAATAGGCAGTAATGAGTTTGCATTGGTGAAACGTGAAGATACCTTTAACGAACTTACCAGTGCCGAGTATATTGAGCAGCTAGTCAAAAAGCTCACTCAAACCTATACCGTTCTCAATGGCAGCGAGCCGAACTTAGGCATAAATATTGGCGAGGCAAACTTCCCCCGACACTGCCCGTCAACCGAATCACTTCTTCAATGTGCTGACATCGCCTTGCAGGCCGCTAAATACCAAGGTCGCAATGTGGCACTTACCTACAGTGAAGAACTACACAAACAACATCATGCAATTAGCGAGCTTGAGAGTCAGCTACGTTCTGCCATCGAAAACAATGAACTCAAACTCTTTTTGCAGCCTATTGTCGATTTAGAGACTGGCAAAATTGTTAAATGCGAGGCTTTGGCAAGATGGATAACGCCGGAAGGTAAGTTCATTTCCCCAGAAGTGTTCATTCCTCTTGCTGAAAAAAGTGAACTCATTTTTTCTTTCGGCGAGTGGCTTATTAATGAAGCTTGTGATGCTATAGAAGCGTTAAAGGCCTCTAATTTGGACATTAGGTTGGCCATTAATATCTCTGGCCGCCAAGTGTCAGATTTAGCACTACTAAACCAAATTAAAAACGCATTGGAAGATCACCAACTCCCCGGCTCAAACTTATCTATCGAGTTAACCGAAAGCGTGTTTGTGGAAAGCTTGGATACCGTTTCAGTATTACTCAACGAGCTTCGAGCAATGGGGATCACCGTGTCGATTGACGATTTCGGTACAGGTTTTAGTTCACTGGTGTATCTGAAGAAACTGCCTATCGATGAGCTTAAGATTGACCGCTCCTTTGTCAGTGAACTTGAGAAAAACACCGACGACCAAGCTATCGTTCAGGCTATTCTTGGACTGGCGAGCAACTTAAACATTAAGATTATTGCAGAAGGTATTGAAACCCAACAGCAGCAACAGTTTTTGCAAAATCATCGGTGTGCTTATGGTCAGGGTTACTTATATCAGCGCCCCGTTGCCATACCTGAATTTATAACTTTAGCGCAAAAGCTAAAGTAAGCTTAAGCAAAACCTCATCAACCATAAACAAAAAAGCCGGAGTACGATCCGGCTTTTTTACAGCTTGTATTCTACGCTTAAATTAGCCCCATATGTCCTGCATGGAACTCCAAGTGCTCTTCAATAAATGATGCAATAAAGAAATAACTATGATCGTAACCTTCATGCATGTTAAGCGTAAGTTGCGTATCTGACTGTTGCGCAGCATGAACAAGACACTGAGGTTTCAGCTGCTCGTGCAAGAACTCATCTTTTGTCCCTTGCTCTACTAGCAGAGGTACACTGTGTGTTTTGCTTGCTAATAGCAACGAGGCGTCGTAATCCTGCCATGCTGCCTTGTCATCGCCTAAGTATCGATCTAAGGCTTTCTCGCCCCACGGACAATCTGAAGGATTTGAGATAGGGCTAAAGGCCGATACCGATACAAACTTATTAGGATTACGCATGCCAATAACTAAAGCACCGTGTCCGCCCATGGAGTGACCGCTAATAGCGCGCTCTTTGGTTACAGGGAACTCGCTTTCAATAAGCGCAGGTAGCTCGTTCACAATATAGCTATACATTTTGTAATGCTTATCCCACGGCGCCTGCGTAGCGTCAACGTAGAAGCCTGCCCCAAGGCCAAAGTCATAAGATCCTTCTTCGTCGTCTGGAACGTTCTCGCCACGGGGGGATGTATCGGGCGCTACAATAGCCATACCTAATTCCGCCGCTAGCTTCATTGCACCGGCTTTTTGCATAAAGTTCTGGTCGGTACATGTCAGCCCTGACAGCCAGTAAAGCACGGGCACTGGCTTTTCTTTCGAGGCGAAAGGGGGAAGAAAAATTGCGAAGGTCATATCGCATTGTGTTGTTTCAGCTTTATGGGTATAGCGTAAATGCCGTCCCCCGAATGCTCTATTTTCGCCAATAAGCTCCATTTCAGCTCCTTAAATACGTAAATTTGCACCTTTATTGTGGAATCAGTAAAGGCTCTATCGGATTTTAGATCAAGTTCGTTTACACTAAGCGCCTAATTTTTGAGGTAAGTACAATGGTAAAAGCACTGTTGCATCATATTGTTGGCACTATTTCGGTCATCTGCTATTTCGTCAATACGGTAGTGTGGTCAACGCCTATTTTTATATTGGCTATTTTTAAACTTATACCTTTTGCGCCGTGGCGACGATTCATTTCTTATTTACTCGACGCATGCGCGACTGCGTGGATCGGCGTTAATAACCTGAATCAGCGCATCAGCGGACGCACCAAATGGCAAGTAAACGGACTAGAAAAACTCACTCGAGATGATTGGTATCTCGTTGTTGCTAACCATCAATCTTGGGTCGATATTTTAGTTCTTCAACGTGTATTTAACCGAAGAATCCCATTTTTGAAGTTTTTCCTCAAAAAAGAGCTTATCTATGTTCCCATTTTAGGTCTGGCTTGGTGGGCACTCGATTTTCCATTTATGCGCAGGTATTCCAAATCATTTTTGGCTAAAAATCCACATTTGAAAGGAAAGGATATGGAAACCACGCGCCAAGCGTGTGAGAAATTTAGAAATAAGCCTGTAAGTATTATGAATTTTGTTGAAGGCACCCGCTTTACGCAAGCCAAGCACGACAAGCAGGCCTCGCCTTTCACTCATTTACTTAAGCCTAAAGCAGGCGGCATAGCATTCGTTTTGTCTGCGATGGGCGATCATTTGCATAAACTTATTGATGTCACAATTGATTACCCTAACGGCGTACCGTCTTTCTGGGACTTCGTTAGTGGTAAGGTTCGTGATATTCGTGTGAATATCAACGTAATGCCCATCAAAGACATTATGGAAAACGGCATTTTCAACGACGATTATTTTGATGATCCGCAAGTTCGAGCCCGTTTTCAGACGTGGTTGAATGAGCGCTGGCATGCCAAAGATCAACTTTTAGATTCACTAAACGCAACACAGAAACCATTATGATTCGCGCAGTACTCGCTCCTTTTATTTTCGTATTACACACTTCACTACAAATCCTCAATCTTGCGTTGTGGGGAGGCCTAATTATCTTACTGGGCTTGGTAAAACTTATTATGCCTAACGGAAAGATAAGAACGGCATGGAATAAAGTGATGCACGGGCTAATGTTTAGCTTCGGACGGGTCAGCGTTCTCATGATACGCTTGTTCAACCGCGTCGATATTGAGTGTTCGGTACACGGCGAACTGTCAAAAGACCGTTGGTATCTGATTATTGCCAATCATTTAAGCTACCTCGACATTATTCTGCTCATTGAATTCGCAACGAACCGCATTCCTGCACCCAAATTTTTCCTTAAGAAAGAGCTTATTTGGCTGCCATTTGTCGGACTGGGTGCCTGGGCGCTTGATATGCCGTTCATGCACAGATACACCCGTGCTTATTTAGAAAAGCACCCAGAGAAAAAAGGAAAGGATCTCGAAACCACCAAAGCGTATTGTGAGAAGTTTAGAACGGTGCCCACAACGGTCATTAACTTTGTAGAGGGGACTCGATTTACTTCGTTGAAGCATCTGTCAAAGCAAAGTCCCTATGAAAACCTCCTGCCCCCCAAAGCCGGCGGCGTTTCCTTTACACTCTCAGCTATGGGCGAATTATTTACCAACGTGTTAGATATCTCACTGCTCTACCCGGAAAATAAGCGTCATCCTATGATGGCAATGCTTAGCGGTCAGATGTCAAAAATCGTGATCGATGTGAACGTTACGCCGGTACCTGAATTACAACAGCATTCAGAACGCACTGAGTCTGAGTTTCGTCTTTATTTCCAAAACTGGTTGAACGGTCTATGGGAAAATAAAGACAACCGTATAAAGAAAATGTTGGAGTCGTAATTAATGGAAGTCAGTGCTTCAGTACGCGATAACTTTATTCACATAGTTAATGATATTTTCCCGAATCTTACTACTGAAGATCCGCTGTATAACGTCATCGCACTAAGTAGTATTTTAGTGGTGTCGGCGATAATCTATATTATCGCAAGGCTATTGGTGCGCCCCCAGATAGCCAGTTGGGTATACAAATCCAATAATCTCTGGGACAACGCCTTGCAGCAGCACGGATTTTTCCGTCGCTTAATGCACCTGTTTCCTGCCCTGTTTATTTACCTAACTACACCAGTACTTATTAGCGATGAAGCCGTGATGCACGGTATGGTGATAAAGAGCGCTCAGCTATACATGCTATATAGCGGCCTTCTTGCCTTATATGCCATGTTGAGCACAGTGGAAGACGTTTATAACGCCTCAGCGCTTGCTAAACGCGCACCTATCACTGGCTTTATTCAAGTCACTAAGCTCGCTTTTGCAATCATCACCATACTATTAAGTATTTCTTTGATTGTAGACAGAAGCCCGCTACTTATTGTGTCTGGCTTAACCGCCATTGCCGCTGTTTTACTATTGATATTCAGAGACACCATTCTGGGCTTTGTTGCCGGCATTCAAATAGCCGCAAACCGCATGTTTAATACAGGCGACTGGATTGCCATGCCTAAGTATGAAGTAGATGGTGAAATACTCGAGATAGGCCTTACCAACGTCAAAGTACAGAACTGGGATAAAACCATTTCTACGCTGCCGACTTACAGCCTTACTACAGAAGCAGTTAAGAACTGGCGCGGTATGCAAGAGTCTGGCGGACGCAGAATTAAGCGCGCCATTTATATTGATGTGCACTCTATTAAACTTTGTGACAACGATATGCTAGAGCGCTTTTCGAAAATTCGCTATATCAACGAATATATCGATAAGAAGAAAAATGAACTCCGCGCTTATCACCGAGATTACTCCATTGATGAGTCGGATCTGCTAAACAGCCGTCGCCTTACCAACATCGGCACTTTTAGAGCTTATTTAGAGGCATACTTGCGCAAGCACCCGGATATAAACCAAGAACTGACCCTAATGGTTAGGCAGCTACCGCCTAATGAGCTTGGTTTACCTTTAGAAATTTACTGCTTCAGCGCACAAAAGGAATGGGTGAGGTACGAAAAAGTACAGGCGGATATTTTCGACCACGTTATGGCTATGCTGGATTTGTTCGATTTACGCGCTTATCAACGTGATGGACATTTGTCGCTGCTTGCCCATCGCGAACAAAGCGCTTATAGAAACAGTCCTGAAAGCGACAATGCGCCTGAAGATGCTCAGGAGAAGAGCGAACCTAATCGATAAGGCAGTGATGAATAAAGACTTGTTCAAGACGAAAAAAAACCGGCTGAGATAGCCGGTTTTTTTAATGCTTATCGCTTAAGCCAATGCGTAGGCCATCAGTAAGCAAAGTACTAAACCAGTAACGCCAAAAAAACCGTACTCGATTTTTTCCTGCATACCTTCAGCACCTGCTTTAGCAGTCATAAAGCCCATAACGATGCTGCTTAGCCCTAGCGTAAAGGCAATTAGCGCAACACCAAACATAATTGCATTAATCCAATCAGCCATTGTGATAACCCCTTAAAAATATTGGCGGTATTATGCACCAATAAATAAGATTTAACCATGCTTGGATTGGCTTAAATGTACCGCTATTGATATTAATTGATCTTAGTCAAAACTACTAATTAGTTGGTAATCTCACTAAATAATGTATTTAGCAGAGCATAAAGAAATCATCAAATATCACTAACCATTTGAAAGATATAGACTTTAAATATTGGCAAGGCCATTGCTCTACCTTAGGTATAACAGCGAGTATCGTTAGCGTCTATCTGACAGTGACACTACAACGCATTGCAGTTTGCTTCGAGCACTTTCGTTAACGCGTCACACGTAAATTAAGGAATAAACAATGTCTAAGAAACTATTACTTTCAGTTGCCCTTACCAGTGCTTTAATGAGCGGCCACGCATTTGCGCATGACAGCAGCTTTCAAAACAACAGTTGTGACATGGAGCTTGATGGTCATATTCAATATTACCAAGGTGACCTAACGGTACAGATGGACAATGGCTCAGTGATGACGATTGACTCCCATCACAATATGACCATTAACGGTGAATCAGTATCGCTTGACAGCGAACAACAGCGCTGGGTAAGTGAATATTACAACAACATTGATATCGCCATCCCTATGACCTTGAATATCGCCAGTGAAGGGCTGCAAATTGCCAATGTGGCAGTAACTGAAGTATTTACTGAACTGTTAGGCGGCGATCAAATGGGTGATGATTTTCGTGAACTGTTCGACTCACTTGAAACCAAACTAAACACTTCATTCTATGATGACGCAGGCAATATTCGCGTTGATTCAACTAAATTCGATGAGCCAGGTTGGTTTGACGAAAGCTGGGAGCAAGAATTCGAAGCGCAAATTGAGTCTTTAATCAGTGAGTCTATGGGTAGAATTCTTATCGCCGTAGGAACACAAATGTTGTGGGAAGGCGGTGATATGTCTGAGTTTGAGCAAAAGATGGAGCGCTGGGGTGAAGATTTAGAATATCGCTTAGAAAGCCAAGCGGCTGCGCTAGAAGAAAAAGGTGATGCATTGTGTAAGGTACTGAAGAAAGCGGATTATGCCGAAGGCAAGATGCAGGCATCCATATCGGGGCTAGATGACTTGAACCTGCTAGATATTGATCAAGACAACCACCATGACCACAACGACGAAATGAAAATGTAGTTGGAAAATTCAGCGAACTAAACGCGCAGAGCGAAACGACTTACAACTCTAACCACTCACCTTAGAAAACCGACTGTAACCCAGTCGGTTTTTCATTTTTACAGTTAACGACAACCGCCCTTCAATTAATGTACTCTTAAGCCATAAACAAAGGGGTATTTAATCGATGACTCAAAATGTAGTAATTAGTGGCTACGGTTGGTTAGCCAGCTATGTGGGCAAAGCACTTTCAGGTAAGGTCAATATTGTTGGTACCACTCGAAGCCAACAGAAACGTCTCGCGTTAAAAGAGCAAGGTATCACCGCAATTGAATATGCCCTAGGCGAAGATACATCAGCGCTTTGTAACTACTTGCCAAACGCTACCTTGTTGCTAAATATTCCCCCTGGCAGGAGAAACACAGATCTCGCGTCATACACCAACAATATGCTGCAGTTGATAGACGCAGCCATCAATGTAAAGGTAGCGCATATTGTGTTTATCAGCACCACGTCGGTTTACGGCGATGCAACAAATGAGGTAGTGTCCGAAGTCAGCACTACACAGCCGCAAACAGCCTCGGCCAAAGCCCACGTGACTATTGAAGACTATTTATTGTCTAAACGAGGTCAGGTTGATATCAGTATTGTTCGCCTAGCCGGTTTAGTAGGCCCAGACCGCCACCCCGCCCGCTCGTTAAGTGGAAAACAGTTAGATGCAGGAAATAAGCGAATAAACCTTGTACATGTGTACGACATTGTATCTGCGTTGACGACCATCATTTGTGGCAAGCCGCTTAACGATGTTATTCACCTTTGCAGCTTGTCTCACCCTAAGCGCGGTATTTATTACGTGGATGCAGCGAAGGCGATGGATATTGATGCCCCGCACTTTTCTGATACTGAAGCAGAACCTGCTGGCAAGGTGATTGACGCCGCACAAAGCTGGGCAAGGCTAAATGTAACGCCAGTGTACGGTGACCCCTATCGCATGTTTTAGGCTTTACACTTAGTGAAAATACATACTCTGACACAAACAAAAACGGCAAGCTTTAGGCTTGCCGTTTTTAAGTTGAGCTCGCTGCTAGCTCACGTCATTTCATGTAAAACCTGACTATCCGAATAGGCTCAACCCGAAGTATTTTACCGCTACCGTGTTTACAAAAATCACGAGTAAAATAAGTGGAATAAAGGTTTTCAGCGATATATCCACGTATTTTTCAAACCAACTACCTTTGTAACCACTGCTGCCCTCTTCCAAAGAAGCATTGAAGTTTGCACTCTTCCAACGATAAATAACAAACAAACAAATTAGCAAGCCGTTTAAAGGCAAAATCGTGTCGTAGAACACATCGTAAATGACATCAAATAGTGATTTATCTGCGCCAGCGTAGTGCATAAACGACGTAAGCATATCAACTTTACCGAATGACAACGCACTTAGGATGGCTAGCAAAATCATAATGCTTCCTAGCGACCCAAGCGCCCATTTACGGCTTACACCTTTTTCATCCATAAGCGCCGCAACAGGTACTTCAAAAATAGACACTAGCGACGTAATTGCCGCAAAGAACACTAATAAGAAGAACAAGCTAGCGACAATCGATGCGCCCATATATCCAATCGAGTCTTGTAACGCTAGAAAGATACTAGGCAGGTAAGTAAAAATCATGCCCACTGACGATTCACTTAAATCATCAGGGTTAATGTCTGGGTTAAAAGAGAAGATGGCTGGAAGGATCATCAAACCCGCAGTGAACGCCACGGCTGTATCCGTCAACGCCACCAGCTTGGCAGCGCTCGGTACATCTGCACGCTTATCAATGTAGCTCCCGTAGGTGATAAGAATACCCATGCCCAACGATAGAGAGAAAAAGGCCTGCGATAGCGCACCATTCACCACTTCAGCAGTGATTTTTGAAAACTCAGGAACAATGTAGAACTCAACGCCAGCCATCGCATTTTCGCGGGTTAATACGAAGATAACGAGACCGATTAGCATCACGAAAAGCGCAGGCATGAGCAGCTTTGCCGCTTTTTCTATCCCTTCTTTTACACCGCCTTGAAGGATGAGGTAGACCACACCAACAACGGCCGCCATATATAAAAAGATAGCTTCTGAGTTAATAAACAGCCCAAAGGTTTCTGGGTTAGCTAACTTGTCTAGATTTCCGCTTACTGCTTCGAACAAATAGCCGAAAAGCCACACAGTAATAACCATGTAGAAAACGGCAATCATGAATGGCGTAGCAATAGCTAGCCACCCCGCGACTTTCCATTTCTTTTCATTACCGCTTATATCACTGTATGCACCAAGCGGGTCTTTTTTAGCATGGCGACCTACTGACATTTCCGCCAGCATTACCGGTAAACAAATGGCAAAAACGAAAATAGCGTACATTAAAAGAAATGCACCACCGCCATTTTTAGCTGCACCGACAGGAAACCCTACCAAATTACCTATGCCTACCGCAGAACCTGCAGCTGCCAAAATAAAACCTATGCGCGATCCGAACTGTTCTCTGGCCCCGCTCATATCCCTTCCTCTTGTTGAGTTATTGTTATAGCAGTTCGCCGTATCATGCCTTGTGATGCACAAACACGTCGTGTGCTCACAATTTATGCTGGTTGTCGGTACTTACTATTCGTAAGAATCAAGCCGAGCGAACTGGTATTATTTATTATCAGGATGGCGTTTGTTGTTATGACTCACGTGTGGCGTCAACGCGTTGTATTGCTACCTCTATGGGCTTATCAATACGCTGCACCATTCCCAAAAATAGCATGGTAACAGCAGTGAAATAAAAAGTCTTGATGTTGGACTTGCTGAAATGATGTTAGACCGTATCACCAAGTTACCACTTCGCCATTCCAGTCGATAAAATGACAAGCTTGGTCTCGATTAAGCGCCGAAAGGTGGTGAATGAGCTGTTTAGCGGTAAACTCAGGCGTGAACAGTTTCTTGGCGGCGACGTTCTTTTGAAAAGGCTTAGAAAGTCCCGTATCAACCGTCCCAGGGTGATAACAAACAAGCATCACGTCTTTCAATCTGCGCTTGTATTCTACCGACGCCGTTTTAACCAGCATGTTGAGCGCCGCTTTCGACGCGCGGTAGCCGTACCACCCTCCAAGTCCATTATCTGAAATACTCCCTACTCTCGCGCTTAAGCAAACAAGGGTTGAGCCTTCTTTACTCATTATATTCACCAAATGCTTGAGCCACATTGCGGGAATAATGCTGTTAGTCGAAAAATAAGCCGCTAAGGCCTGCTCGCTGACATCTTCCAAACGTTTCTCAGGATGAATGCCATCGCTTTCGTTATGCAAAAAACCGGTTGTTATTACTACCGTATTTAACACAACGTCTTGCTCAGCGAGTTGTTTTACAAAACCGTAAATGTGCCTATCGTCCTGTTCGGCCAGCTGATGATAGGTAACATCCCCAGAATGATTAGTGTCAGATAAAGGAACGCGACTAACCGCAAACACCCTAGCACCATCACAGCTATATTGCTCAATAAGCGCAGACGCAATACCGCCCGACGCGCCCACTATAAGGACGTTATTTTTCACTGGCCTCTCCTGGTATGCAGCGATCGCACTGGCGTTTTTTACCTGTTAACAGGTATGAAATGGTGTATCTATGCTTTGCGAATACATTGTAGAAAGCATCGGCTATATGACAAATAACAGGCCAGCGAAGCGGTGCATATAGCCAACCCATGCCCACGGCTTTCCATGCTTCATGAGTGACATCAAGGCCAGTTATCAACGTCCCGTCTTCACGAAGTCCGTGAATTCTTGCATTGAGTGCATGCCAATCCATGGTTGGATAACGGCTCGAAAAATCGGGGGCCTGAATATCTACCAATGTTAATTTGTTGTGCTTGTCTCTTTTTCTTAAATGACGCATTTCAGCGATACACAACGGACAATACCCGTCATAGAAAATAATCACGACCGAATACCTCTGCCAAATTTTGAACACGCTTATACGCATTCTTACCGGTTGCAAACTGCTTGAAAGAAAGCAGTTAACCTCACATGTTAAAACCTTTCACTTAGCTCGCACATTATTCTTATTTAATATTCGTTTATACGATAAAAAAACACGCTTGGATGACTTGTGTTGTGACCTACCCGCACCCACACTACAGACAAAGATTAAGAGAGGTTTTTACTATGGCAAATTTACAAGTCGCCACGTTGGCAGGCGGATGCTTTTGGTGTATCGAATCAGCGTTTAATAGCGTTGAAGGCGTGGAAAAAGCAATTTCTGGCTATGCTGGAGGCGAAAAGGCCGATCCAACCTATGAAGAGGTATGCAAAGGAAATACTGGCCATGCTGAAGTGGTACAAGTGACGTTTGATGCCGACAGCATTAGCTACCGTGAGATACTAGAAATTTTCTTTGCGCTGCATAACCCTACACAGCTTAACAGACAGGGCAATGATGTAGGCACACAGTATCGCAGCGCGGTTTTCTATCACGACGATACACAAAAAGCTGAAGCAGAAAAAATTATCGCAGAAATCACAGAAGAAGAGATTTGGCCCGATCCCGTAGTGACTGAAATAGTAGCAGTAAATAACTACTACGACGCCGAAGACTACCACCAAGATTACTTCAAAAATAATCCACAGAACCAGTATTGCTCTATGGTCGTGGCGCCTAAGCTTGCGAAGTTCAAAAAAACCTTCGCTTCTCGACTTCGCAGCGACGCATAAATAAAACAGCGATATTAAGCGCGCTATCAATAGTGTTAGCCAACAATAAAAAGGGTTGCTTAAAAGCAACCCTTTTGTTTTTCAATCTATTCGTTTTCTTATTATTCAAACCAAACGCTGTTAATTTCTAGTGGAAATAATAAAGGCGCTAAGTCTTCATAACGCTTCTTATGCGCTTCACACGTCGCGTTTTTAAGGTAGTTTTTCTCCCAAGGATCGTTGATGATCCACAAGGTATTTTCAATGGTCACTAGTCCTTCCATCGACGAATTATCCATTGTGTACTGTTCACACTTCTGATCGCCGGCAACGTCGAACTTAATAGGGATACGCTTTGTTGGCTTATTGCCATTCACATCAATTACCCACAGTTCATTGTCGTTTCTTGCTGCGCCAAACAAATAGGATGCGCCGGTTGAATGAGTATATAACGCCAGTCCATTGATAGGGTGATTACCTGAAGTAAACGAAGGAAGTTGAAGGTTAGGCTCGCTCACTGTGGCAAAATCATTCGACGAGAAAAAGTCTTCATCAACAGCCAATGTAAAAATTCTTGGCTGTCCTGCTTTATCTTTCTCTAGCGCCAGATATAACGTGCCGTCTTCAGCCATCGTCAACCCTTCAATGCCGTCGTTGGGGAAGTTACCTACTTCGAACTCTTGCGGAAACTGTAGTGGGCGCACATCCGACATTTCAACCGAGCCATTATCTTTTCGTGTCAATTTTACCAACAAGGTGGGGTAATCGGTTGACCCTGTCTCTTCGTATTTGGTTTCACAGCGAGGGCTTAATGCGCCGGTACGGGTAGCATCTTCGGTAACCGTATAAATTACATTGGTGTCTCTGGGGTCTACGGCTAGCGCTTCTAAATCAGGTTGCTCACTCAAATAGCTATAAAAGCAGCTTCGGCGCACGGTGTTGGAAAATGAAAAGCGTTCGCTCGATGCGCTCAGCGTTGCGGTATCTGGTGAAATGCTATGAAGTTTCAACTGTTGAGTGGTATCAGCGCTAGCATCTGCGATAGTGACAAGTTGACCGTCTAGCACCACTAACCCTGAGGTTTGAGGATCAAACATAACGTTGCCTTTTTCATCAAGGATCCATTGACCCACAGTGACTTCTGTTAAGTCTTGAGGTTCAGGAGTAATAACAACGTCTTTCGGCTCGCTACAGGCGCTTATCAGTAAAGTGGTTAGCACAGCACTGGTTAAATATTTTAGCATAGTGTGAAGTCCTCTCTCCGTTTATTAAGACGAGAGCAAAAGGTAAAACTGAAAAAATTGTAAGGGAGTATATCGAGCATACCGTTTATTCACAAAAAAGAGTAAGGTTATGCGATAGACATCAGGTTTGCTGAGTACATATATGATTTGGCAACGTTAAATAGTCGTGCTGTCATCATGTTTTTAATTAATGTGCAGCATATTTAGTTAACACGCTTACGTGTATTAATATTGACGAAAATTAAAGGAGAGCGTCATTTCTACGCAGCACTTGCCCCAAGTTATTGCAGGTCCGATAGTAAGAAAGGTGACATCTACAGAATGTCATATTTGGGTAGTAACCAGTAACGCCGATTCACCTACGCTAAATCTATCTGCAAATGAAGTCGTCGTCAGCGGCAATTGTCAACGCGAAACCATACGCGTAGGTAAGTACGCATTTATACACTTGCTCTCTTTCACTTCGTCAGAGCCCTTCGAAGATACTGCGCGGATAGGTTACTCGCTATCTTTTAGCGACGATGCTCAGCAGGCTTCATGGGAAAATGAACAACGCGGGCTTCTTTACGATGGGCAGTCTTCCTTATGTTTCCACTACACCGAGACTCCCGAGACCATATTGCACGGCTCATGCCGTAAGCCTCACTTTCACAGTGATGATGCCCTAGCACAAGTAGATGTACTCCATAAAATTGCGTTCAAAAAGCAAAATGATTTTCCCGATCTTCTGTTGATGACGGGCGATCAGATTTACGCTGATGATGTCGCAGGTCCTATGCTTAAAGCCATACACAGCGTGATTGACCGTTTAGGTCTTTATCATGAAGCACTGGAAGGGGCAGTAGTAACCAACACTAATGAACTTGCCACACATGAACATGGGTATTACGAACGAGAGCAGCTTCTGCCACAAATTGCGACCAATACGGTACTGTCTTCAATATTCTTTGGTGCTAAGAAAAAACCGGTATTCACATCAGTAAACGCGCAAAACCATTTGATTGGCAGTGCGGAGATCATCGCTATGTATTTACTAGTGTGGTCCGACACGCTTTGGGCTGATATCAATATAGATAAAGATGGGATCCCCCCAAAATACCATGCTATTTTCGACAAAGAACACGAGGCGCTTAACGGCTTTGTAAAACAGCTACCGCAGGTACGTAGGGCCCTGGCACACATTCCTACCTATATGATCTTTGACGATCACGATGTTACCGACGACTGGAACTTAACCCGGGGCTGGGAACAAGAAGTCTATGGAAACCCTCTATCAAAACGCATGATCGGCAATGCGCTTATCGGCTACTTGCTTTGCCAAGGATGGGGAAATGCACCAAAAAAAGTAGCGCCATTAATTGCTAAAGTACAAGAATCAATGGGAGAAAGCGGTTTAAACTCGCACGATGAAATCATTGATGAGCTGTTGGATTTTGATCAGTGGCATTACCGTTTAGATACCACACCACCTATTGAGGTTTTAGACACCCGCACGCAGCGTTGGCGCAGTGAATCTAATATGAATAAGCCCTCGGGGCTAATGGACTGGGAAGCACTGTGTGATTTTCAGCATTCTATAATCGGCAAAGAATCTGTCATCGTTGTCTCTGCCGCTCCCATTTATGGTGTAAAGGTTATCGAAGCCATTCAAAAGGTGTTTACGTTTTTTGGCAAGGCGCTTACTGTTGATGCTGAGAACTGGATGGCCCACAAAGGCACCGCGAACGTTATATTAAACATATTCAGGCATTACAAAACGCCCCCCGATTTCATCATTCTATCTGGCGATGTGCACTATTCCTTTGTATACGATGTACGCCTGCGCTTTAGGCGTAACAGCCCTCACATCACCCAGTTCACCTGCAGCGGATTAAAAAACGCCTTTCCGGATGGATTGATCAAATGGCTAGATAGATTAAACCGCGTGCTTTATCGCTCTAAATCGCCTCTAAACCTTTTCACAAGACGCCGAAATATGTCGGTAAAAGCGAGAGAACCAAGTTTGGGCTATGGCGAATTATTCAACGGTTGCGCCATTGGTGTATTAAAAATTTCACAGAAAAACACCGATGTTCAGTGCAAAGCTTTGTTGAGCAACGGTAAAGAGGTAGAATTCCCAGCTTCTAAAGACGATTAGTTCAAAAGAGGTATCTAATGAGTGATAGCGCACTGTCCATCGGATTATTTTACGGCTCAACAACCTGCTATACCGAAATGGCAGCAGAAAAAATCCAAGCGCAGCTCAATAGCCTTTTCGACGAAGATATTGTTGACCTTCACAACATTAAAGACGTTAACCTAACGCGCACGGCCGAATACGACATTATCATTTTTGGTATTTCAACGTGGGACTTTGGCGAGCTCCAGGAAGATTGGGAGTCTCATTGGGAAGAAGTGCACGGTTTGGATTTATCAGGGAAAACCATCGCCTTATTCGGACTTGGCGACCAACTTGGTTACGGTGAATGGTTTCAAGATGCATTAGGCATGCTTCACGATGCAATATTGCCATCAGGCTGTAAGATCGTGGGTTATTGGCCAAACGAAGGCTACGAATTTACCGCCTCAAAAGCGTTAACCGAAGACAAAACTCAGTTTGTTGGCCTGTCTCTTGACGATGAAAACCAATACGACAAAACAGACGCGCGCATCGAAGCATGGTGCGAACAGTTATTGGTCTCGATGGCTTAACGCCTATAAATTTCGGATGTCAGTGTTGGAAAGTAAAGGCCGTATTCATCAGCAGTTTTATCGCAACGGCCCAAGCCACAGGGACGGCGCTGATGTTTCATTTCAAGATATTCGCAAACTGTTTAATTTCGCTACGATCACTGTGGGTAGATGGGTAACAGCAGAAGAACAACAGATCGCTGCCAACCTCTTTTTCGATGCGCTTTACGATCTGGTCGCGATCTTAAATATCAATGAACAGGTGTTATCGTTAAACGGATCCCTGTCACTGGCTTTTGGCAGTGGCGGTCAAAAACACAGCAGTGCCCACTACAACAGTGCGAAAAGACAGCTTGCGCTAGCAAAAAATGCAGGAGCCGGAGCGCTAGCCCACGAATGGTTTCACGCTTTCGATCATTATATTGCGCCGCGCATGTTCGACGGTATTGCCGCCGGCAGCTTTGCTACACAGGCCTGGCTCGACAATGCCCCGATGAATCCTCATCCGTTGAATCACAAATTGAGCGATTGTTTCTCGCTATTGTTCCTAAATGATCAAAAAAGACCAAATGAGTACTTTGTGCGATCCGTAGAAGCTGATCGCGCGTTAAAAATGTATTATTATGCTATGCCTCAGGAGATGGCTGCCCGCGCATTTGAAGCCTGTATTCAAGATCACGAGATCAAAAACGCATTTTTGGTGCAGGGGACAAAAAAATCAACGGAAGCTAGACTTGGCATTTATCCTCATGGTAACTTGCGTACATCACTCAATCAGGCATTGATGTTGTATTTTTACCAATTAGGTGTCGCTATTTCACATAAACAAACCTAGTTTGTTGTTTTATTACTGTGAAACTGAGTATTTTTTCAACAACAAGTGTTAATGAGCACACTGTTTTTGTACAAAACCCTGTATATTTTTGTAACAAGCAGTATACTAAAGCGCTCGAACGTAACAGAAGAAAGAAGACGAGATGAAAAGAAAGAAGCATACCTCGGCTGAAGACGAGGCTCAGATTGATATGACCCCCATGTTGGACATCGTGTTCATCATGTTGATTTTCTTCATCGTAACGACCTCGTTCGTGAAAGAGAAAGGTTTGGACGTAAACCGTCCTGAAGATAATCAAGCGAAAAACGATAAGCCTTCAAAAGCGCTTTCTATCCGTATTGATGCTGATGGCACAATTATGATGGGCGGCCGCGAAGTTGATATTCGTCGTGTGGTTGCAAACACGCAAACATACCTAGCGGAAAACAACACGGATTCAGCTGCTATCCAGGCTCACGAAGACAGTGAGCACGGTACTGTGGTAGAAGTTATGAACCAAGTTAAAATTGCAGGTATTGATAAAGTATCTGTTTTGGTTAAAAAGAGCAGCTAAAACGCCTTTCTGACCACGCAAATTAAAGAAAGCCACCTTCGGGTGGCTTTTTTCGTATAAGACCTTATACCAAAGTATCTCTTGTGCTATCGCATGAATTTTGTTCAGATCGTACCATTCGGTGTGTCTGGAAAATCCATGTTGAAACTCGGTTCCAGACTCTGATGTCACTGGAGCCATTATGCACAAAAAAATACTCTACACTGCTGTACTTGCAGCAGTTATGTCAGCACCACAAGTGTCTGCCGCCAAAATTGAACTAAGTGAAGCGTTTGAATATAACGCATTCATCTTCGATAGCTTTACCGGCCAATCTTCCGATGTTGAGGGAAGACTAGCTGTCGGTGGCGAAATGAACGTATCCGATTTCAATGTCGGCTTACTGCTATCGCCAGATATGTCTGAGTCTGCTCTTGCCGTAGGCGGTAACCTTCATTTCACGCGCGGTGATGTTCACGGTGGTTCAACTACCGTGTCAGGTATGGTGTTTGGATCTGAACTCACATTCGATAAAGCGGTTAACGCTCAGCAGACTGTAAATCTTATTAATTCTACGGTGAAGTCTGGCGGTATCTCATCGAAAGGTGATGTCAAACTAGGTAACTCAAATGTTGTATCAGGTGATGTGCACGCCAATACTGTGAAACTTGGTGGGCCTAATAGTGTTTACGACAGTGTGAGTAACCCTACTTTATATGGCTCCCAAGTTGAAAACGGAAACGTATTTGCTGAGTCTAGCGTTGAACTTGATAGCAGCGAAGTTAACGGTACCGTAACGCTTAACGACGTTAACAATTACACCGCTATCAATGGTTCGACAGCAACATCTGTTGAACAGGGCAGCGTGAGTAAGGCTAACGTTAACAATATCGACTTTAATGCTATTGCTGCCGAAGTAACAGCGCAGTCTCAGGAGTTTGCGTCAATGTCGGTGAATGGCACAACAACATTGTCGTGCACTGACGCTAACGATTCGGATCAAGCGGTTGCTTGTACCGACGCTAGCAAGGATGTATTAAATACCATTACCTTCTCTGGCTCTGATGATATCAATATCTACAATATTGACGCTAGTTGGTTCAGCGCTGCTGATAAAGGCATTGTTTACGATTTCTCAACCACCAGCTACAACATCATCAATGTGTACGGTGAATCAGTTGAGTTATTTAACACTGGCTTCTTTAATACGGCCTTTACGCAGGAAAATGAATATTTCAGAGAAAATGGCCAGTACAGAGACAATGACAACAATGTAGGTCAGCGTCATGATGGCCTTTATACCAACAACATCTTGTTTAACTTTGTTGATGCTGATTTTCTTACACTACATAGTGTGGGTGTTAAAGGTAGTGTACTGGCGCCATATGCAGAGCTAAGTTTCTACAATGGTCATGTAGACGGTAATGTCATTGCTAATAGTTTGGTCACTCCGTTGGTGCAACTGATTAATGACGACGGCGAAACCTACAATGCGCCGACAGGCCAAGTAAATAACTATCAGTTCGGCGCTATCAACGTAAGTGAACCTGCATCAATCGCCCTTTTATTTGGCGCTGGATGTTTCATGCTAGCTAGACGTAGAAAAGCGAACTAACGCTTTGAGAAGAGAATAACTCTTGAGATAAAAGCGGCTTTATAGTGCAAAGCCGCTTAATCTTGGCGAAGACAGCAACAGTTCATCGCTTGTTACACCAGCACCTCGCCCTTCTCGCCACCTTACCTGAATACCCGCTTCAAATGCTTGGTACTCAACCGCAAATGCTTTTCCTATATACCCAGCCACAATCCAGTTGTGATTGATTCGATACTGACCTTCAGCCATAAAATTTCCGCTTAAACCCGTATCTGAGCTTTCACCAAGGGTCGCGTTCTCGTCTGCCGTTGGAAATGCACCTCCAATCGGAAAGCGCAGATCATCGTCTTGTTCAACACGTGAAAGCGCAAGCGAACTTCGAAGTTTAACTTGCCAGTTTAGCGCCTCAAGCGTTAACAGCTCTGAATAGCCCCCGATGCTGACAAACTGACTGGGGCTAAAGTAACCACCATTGCCGACCGTAAAGCCGCTTAAATTTTTATCATAGCTTGTATAGCTCAAGAATGGCCCTACACGCCAATAGTCAAGCTTTGGAGATATCATGGTAGCAATATCGTAACTTACATCCCCCCGTAGAGAGAACGCGCTATTATCGGCAACCTGCTCGCCTTCTAAGCGACTAACCTGAGCAGTACCTGCAACAGACCAGTTGTCGGCCACTGCATGCGCTACTAACCCTCTTATGCCACTTTCTATCACGTAGCCCCAAGGTTTCGCATGATCAGCATTGAAGGTTCCGGTTTGGCTTAATAAGCTGTCTTCTTTTGCCTTTCTAAACAAGGTTGCAGCTACCGTTGTACTGGTAAGAAATTTGGTTGCAGATATCTGCCCCGTTACTTTAGCGCCAACGGGTTGATCGAACATGGCATATTCAAGGTTAGCGTAAAAATTGAAATCAGGTGCCTGATAATGCGCTTCGGCGCGAAGCCCCTTATCTTCGAAGCCGCTTATTCCCGAAAATGCTCCACTCAATTGGTTGTTACCAAACCAGTCGCCAACTTGAGGGCGACCGCTGTAGAATTGCTTATAGTCGAGTGATACTTGCCACAGCCAGTTTTCATAACCGCTGCCAATACCAATATATTGCGACAGAACATCGAAATTACCGAGCCCCTCACTTCCGCTTCGACTGCGAGTATTAATACCGTAGACTGCACTTAGGCCATCTTTAGTTTGTGCTGTAACTCCCCGCGCATCGCGATTTTGATAGGCTAGCCAAAACTGTTTTCTGGGCCAGGCGTTACGTGTGGTACGTTCTTGCAATATGCTTTTTACCGCACTGTATCTCAGCGCCAATCGGTTCAGTGTGGCTTCGTCGTCTCGATTAATTGTAACCAATTCATTGGCAATTACCGCATCGGTTGGCGTCTTCGCGAGCACTCGCTCGAACGCTGCTGTGGCGGTTGTGGTGTCTTGTGTCTCTTTAGCAGCCCACCCAATTAGTGCTTGCTCATTTACACTTAACGGTCTCAAACGGGCGAGTGCTTCGCCTGACTCAATACTTTGCTTGTAGCGCCGTGTATCGTAAAACTGAGCCTGTCGGCTAGCCAGACCATCAGCACAGCGTCGAATGAAAACCTCAGTATTGACACTACATGCTAGGTCGAACGCGCTTTGCTTGGCCGTGTCGCTGCTTTGCGCGCTAAGTGACAAATACCTGCCTTCATTATCGTTCACCAAACTAAATAGCGCGTCGGCAAAGTCGTAATTTTTCAAGTCGTATTGTTGCCATGCCGCGCCCTGCAGCACTTCTTTCACGTAGCCGCTGTTATCAGATTTGAGAAATTGCTCCAGCGTTGTCGTATCGCGCAAAGACAATGCCTGCTGTAGCTTAATACCAGTGACACTGTTAAGGCCTTGTTGAGCGGATTGTTTATCGATGTCACGAACTGCCGATTGTTGGGCCTGAGAGAACTGCTGCGTTGCCATTTCTAACATGCCTTTATCAATAGCCGTCCAACCCATAAGCAAGTAAAAATCAGTTCGCTTAATTTGATTGCTCAATGCAATAAGCGTTTCTACTTTTTGCTTCGACGTATTTGCTCTGGCTTTCGACGTTAACTGAGCAAATTGTTCGAGCGAGAGGGCTTTAGAAGCGGACTTATCTGGCTGCTTTTTTAAAGCCTGAAGCGATTCTCTTGGCTCTGAAACTACAGGCTTGTTAGTACCTTTTAAGCGGCCGTTTATTCTGTTTAGTTCGGTTTCGACTTCTTGTGGCACCTGCCACGTAGGGTAACGAGCTTTTAAACGCGTAAACTCTTCATTGGCTTGCTGAATCTGTCGCTCATTAATATGGTACCAAAGCCCTGTTAAATCCGGCTGATCTTGTTGTGCAGGTAATATACCCAGATCTTTTTCTTTGTACGTTGTTTTAGCTTGTCCGTATGCCTGCACCGACACAAGTGACGTGGCCAAAGCGCCTAGTGCCAGATACAAAGAGGTGCGAGTAAACCGAGTTTTCACGATGCGTTATCCAAAACTGCTAGCATAGAAAGCAGCGTTAAACTTGCCGAATAATAATCCATGTTTCGATTGATCTCAGGCCACTCTGGCCTTTGCTTTTCTTCTGATTTCATCAAGCTGTTTACCGCCATCTGCACTGAACGCATTCCCTTAGACATTTCGTACTCAGCGGTTTCCTCGTTTAGCAGGTTGATGGTAGCTGGCGTAGGCGTTATCGCCCACCATGCATAGTAGGGAGAAAGTAGCTTCTCAGTTAATCTAGCGTTTTGGCGAAAACGTGGGGACCATGCTAGCTGAAGCGGTATACGGATCGCATTAAAACCAAACTCAGGCGATATCACATTATCTAAACTTAACGCACCAATTTTACTGTTATCGGACTCAGCACTATTAGGGGTGAAACGCACCCAATCACTGGGCAATTGGTAGGTAGAAAACTGCATATTCGACAGCAAGATCAAGCCCGACTCGAACAGGCTTTCCCAACGTGACGGAGTATCCGACAGCGAAGACAGGTCAGTTATGGCGGGAAAAACCCAATAGGACAGATTTAGCTGAAGGCTGCTATTTCCTGTTTGGTTAGATGCAAATCCGTATTCCCCTGGCAAGAGCACTACACTGTTATTATTCACCACCAGAAGTTTCTGCTCTACAGCACGTACAATATTCCTGGCGGCCTCCTCATACTTACTAACGCCCCACTTTTCACTTGCACGCAATAATGCCCAGGCAATAAGAATCTCACCATCAGAGGCATTATTAGGGTCATCGATACAAGAAGATGAATTATCCACACAAGGTCGGTAGCGCCAGCTAAATAGCCCGTCTTCGCGCATGAGCGTACGTTGGGTCCAGTGCCATAATGCATCAAAGGTGTCTTTGTCGTTGGCGGCGACGGCAAAGAGCATACCGTATCCTTGCCCTTCGCTGTGAGACACATCATCATTTCCTGTGTCTACCACGCGCCCGCCGTCAACAAACAATGCCTTATACGCTATGTACTGAGACTTGAATTCGCTATCTTCCTTGGTAGAGCACGACGCCAACAGGAACAAACAACCTATCACTAGCGTCGCTTTTGTTGCGTAATGCAGCTTTACCATGAGTCTTGCACTTGTTTATTTCTGCGTTTAAGCAACAGGTAAATAAGTAGGCTTACAACAAATACAACCAATATAAAGCCTATTAACCAATACCACGGGTTGTTAGACAGCCATAGTCGTAAATGCAGCCAGCTGTCGTCGGCTTCACCCACTTCATATTTATCGCTTACCTGCATGATGAGTGATGGCGAAAGACCATCTTTCCATGCGAAGAAATCCCCTGCCATCTGCCCCCACATCGACAAACTAACCAGATCCTCGACTCTAGCTTGAAGAAGTTCCGGCGTCTGCGCTGCAACAATGAACAAGGTATCGGTTTGTGATGAAACAGGGTGTGCCTGTGCAGTAAGTACTGCTTGCTCACCTAAGTCACTTTCTTGAACGGTATGACCGTCTATGCGCATTTCTTTGAAAGACTGATCGTCAGTCAGGTTTCTTACGCGATTGTACAGATTGTTCTGTAACCGATAAGACCAGCGTTTCGTTGCCTCAATGGCCGTACTGAATTCAGACTGCTCAATATTCGTTAAGCTTTCAGGGGTACCTAGAACAATCACAGAACCTTCGGTTGTAATGTCGTTTCCAGTTGCTATTTTCACGTTCAATAAAGGCACTTGGGCTACTTGCGCTAATTTCGCTGAAAGGATTAACGCTGTATCTAAATAGTCATCTGACGGAATAGCAATGGTTGACGATGGTGCTGACTTAAAGCGCGCAAACGGGTAAGCCGTTTCTGAAAGCAAGACGAGATTAGGTTGAACTGCCACGTTTCCTGCATCAGGTAGTTTTATAGCCGAAGAATCATCAAGCTGGAACACGAGGTGGGAACCTGGAATATCATCACAAGGCACACCTGCTAACGGCGCTCTCATGGTTACCGCAAAGTCTAAATTATTCGTCCCGCCTTTGAAGAATCGTGCAGGTATTCTTAGCTGATAGTCTCGGTAGGATTGTCCGTTAATATTATTAAGAGACAAACCGTGTACAAGTTCGTCATTCACGCTTACATTCATAACCGAACCTGGCCCAAAACCTGCGCCATATCCAAAGTCTAAGAGCAAGCTCACGCTCGCGTTTTCAGGTACATAAAAATCTGCAGGCAATCTGAATGACACCCGTTTGGTGAAGTTCCCCTCATCCCTAAACTGAGTGGTCGCCACACCAAAGTCTTGGAATGTGTAGTGATTGTCTGGGTTCAGAATGCGATGACGCTGCAGCGTTTCCGCCTGCATTTGTGACTGTGAAAGTACGGTAACTTGTGAAATAGGGTTAATCGCATCGTCCATTACCGCCAAGGCTTTCGCTGCCTCAAGTACTTCATCTTGCGTAGTACCGCTGACAATAAGGCGGTAACTAGCCGGTACAATAACGTTGCTGTCCTTAACAAACGCAGGTGTGCGCTGTGCTTTTAGAAACGCGCCATCAATGTCGTTAATCACTTCGTCAGATAATACCGGTGATAACGCGTCGACTGTACCAACTAGAATATGAACAGGCTGTTTTTGCTTGGCTTTGAGATACCATGCAGCACGCTCGTAGCGAGCAACATTTTGGTCGTTCCAAAAACTATTTTCTGTGTCTTCTAGCTGGGGCAAAACGTAACCATCATCAAAGCTGTCATGCTCGATAATAAGCGGCTGATATTGGTTCCTAAGAGACAGTGCTTGAGCAACAATGGGAAGTGTCTGATATTTAATTTGATCATCAGCTTCTCGCGCCGTGTAAAGCTGAACGTTTCGCTGTCCGCCAATTCCTGGATTAAAGAATCCGCTCAGCTCATCTAACGTGAAGCGCTTTTCATTCACCGACGTCGCAATTTTTAGCGTTGAGTTGTATGCATTAATTTCGCTCCACAATTCAGGCGCACTGCCGTCAACACATTGCTCGGCATAGTGCTGACTTACCGCTAGTGTCAGAGAGTTAAACCCGGCTCGCCACAATGAAGTAGGGATCGCAATTTCAGATACAAGAGAAGGTCTGTCTGGGTCGAACGCAATCTGTCCAATGGTCGCATTATTGAATCTCACATACAGCTGAGAACGTTTTTTGATTAACGCCTGCGAGCTGACCACTTCTAATGTAAGTAGCGCGCTGTCCACATCAGTTACTGAACTAAGGGGAATTGGAATATCAATGGAGGCAGATTTTCCCTGCAAGCGCACGGTACTTTCACCGCCAAAAAAGTCGGTTAATCGATACGTGTCAGTTTGCGCCGCTAGGGTAAAAGGCATGCACAAACATACGATGAACATAAGGTATTTTTTTATCATTGATTTTCCTTTGCCGGTTTAGCAAGCAAACCTAATTTCCCGGCGAACTTCCCCATTAATACAAGCATATGCAATAAAACAGGCTTTAACCCAACTTTCAACACATGTTTTGCGCCGAACCAGTATGAGATAGCCCTTGTTCTTCTTCGTTGAAACGACATCCAGCGCAGACTATCACACAGTGAATAGGCGACGACTTCGTTTTCTTGTTCTTCGGTTTGAGGCATAAAGCGTACTCGAAGAATTTTTGACCTATTGTCGTAATGCAGAACGCTAATTGGCAAATGAACGTTCTTATTCAGTGCGTGACTCCACGATGTGAGCGTTGCATTTTCAGGTACTAACGCTCCCTCACCTTTCAAGCGTAACCGAGCTCCACCAAGCGAAAGATCGACCAAATCTCCAACCCAAGCTTCATCGCTTGTAGTCTTAATAACGACACTATTGGTAGCTGGGAGACGTGCCTGACTACGCACCTGTTTCCGCTCTAATAACACACTAAGAACAGACAACAATAGAATCAAATTAAATACATTCCACAACATGACCACCACAGTAAGTTCGCGTGTAAGAGGCTCTGTTATGAACTTATAGACGCCGCTCCCTAATGCGAATGTGATTACCAATATTAGCCAGTAAAACACGCTCGATAGTGGCGACACAAAGGTTCTGTCAAGGCTCTCTCCTTTTGGCGTCACAACAAATGAAGGTGCCCGCGGCTTTAAGAAAACCTTGATTAATGCATTTAGCGTAAATGCGCACTGTAGTATTTCATATAACTCTGACACTAAGGGCCATCGGGTTCGCCCAAAGAGCATGGTGGATATCATGTAAGTGGCAATAACGTGAGGCAGGGTGAAGGCAAAAATTTCCAGCATCGATGCATGGTAAACCTGAAGCCCAAAGACCAAATACGCCAGTGGCATAAGCAAAAAGATGATGCGAGCAAACGGGAACAGCCAAAACATGATTGAACTCATGTAGCCCACTCGCTGATACCATTTTAGTCCTTGCGCTTTAAAAGGCTTTTTGAGTAGTAAAATTTGCGTCATGCCTTGTGCCCAGCGCATACGCTGCTGAATAAACGCATCAAAAGTTTCTGGCGCAAGGCCGCTTACCATAGGTCTGTCCACATATACAGACTCGTAGCCCATTTTGTGAAGATCTAACGCGGTTTCTGCATCTTCAGTGATAGAGTCGCCAGAAATACCCCCAACCAAATCGAGGTGCTTTCTTCTCATCAATGCGGCTGATCCACAGAAGAAGGAACTCCCCCAGTAGTCTAAGCCTTTCTGTATAGTGCCGTAAAACATGTCGTTTTCTGAAGGCATGCGAGTAAACGCAGAGAAGTAGTTACGCTCAACAGGATCTGGGTTAGCCATAAAATGAGGAGTTTGAACGAGAAAGACCTTCTCGTTTTTAAGCATCCACGGCACGGTTCTATCAAGAAAATCCGAAGTAGGAACATGATCAGCATCCAAGATAACAATCAAATCACCCGTGGTATTTTGTATTGCACTGTTCACATTACCCGCCTTGGCAAACTCATTTTTTGCTCGAGTGTGATAGGTAATATCCAAGCGTTTGCACAGTGCTTGCAAATCTTGTCGCCGCTGTTTTGCAGTGGCCGCTGACACAGGGTTTTCAGCGTTAATTTTCTGGTCGGTTCCGCCATCGTCAAGCAAATGAATACGAAGCTTTTCTTTAGGGTAATCGAGCATTTTTGCAGCGCGGATAGTAACTTCTAATATCCCTTCATCTTCGTTATAACTCGGGATCATGACGTCTACACTGGGCAGAGTTGATTTATCTACCCCTTCCAGGGACAAAAGCGGTCGACTGAGCGGAAACGCGTTAACGATCGCCCCTAACACTGAAGTGATCCCCGCATAAATTTCAGCGCCAAATAATAGCCAGACGGCAATCATTGAAAGAAAATCTGAGTAGGTTAGCGTGTAAATACCACGCCACAGCAAATACCTGACGCTAAGCGCAATGGCTAGCACCAGAGCTAAAATGCGGAATAAATGCTGGTATTTTTGCGTGTGCCGCGCTTCTTTGCTGCACAAGGATATTGCAATGAGGATAACGATTGAAGAGAGAAGCTGGCCCAATGCATCCATGGGTGCCAGCAGTAGCACCCCAAGAATAAAGGATGCTACTAACAGAACAATAATGAACTGAGAGGTGTAGTGTTGCCTACGAGTTTGCGAATAGTCCAAGTTTGCGATCCAGTACGTGTATTTGCGTTACACTTGCATAGTTCGCCCTGTTAATTAACGTAATTTTACCGTCCGACATTTCAATCTCGTGATTACTTTTATAGAACAAACGAGAAATGTCATCTCTCTGCTTTTTATTGCTTTTAGACGCTAACAACCACGCCGGATACGTTGCCATTCCAAATGCAGCCACAACAATAAGGCCATAGAACAATACTGGTGACATTGTTGGCGCTATGTACAGGGAAAATAAAAACATAGCCATACTTGCAACGGTAAATATACCAGTAATTTTGCGAAAACGTATAACTTTCATAAGTTTATTTTCTGCATCTAGCAGCATCGAAAGACGCTTCTTCCACAGCTGCTCTGTCTCTAAACTCGTGCGTTCTTCAACAAGTTGAGGTTTTTTAAAAGCAGGGTTGGTATTTTTAAACTGTTGAGCAAGCTCAAACACGTTTACCGCAGCGCCTTCATTAATAGCGCTCTGAAACGATTGTTCAAGCGTAGGTGATTGGTCAAATTGTTGTGAGTTATCTACTAATTTCACTGCGCACACTCCCCTCATTACTACACACTGAGTCTACTTCCGTACATTCAGAGGAAAAATTGCTGAAACCATACTTACTGATTAATAATGATACGCTTACATACGCAAATTGATATTGAACTTTAGCTCATTGAACTTTGGTATAAGTCATGTAGGGCAAGGCCTACAGGGGTGTGCAGACTATATGAAAAGCCATATAGCAGGTAGCGTAAGTCGCAGAAAAGCAGCCCGACTAAACGGGATTAAAGTGGGCAAATTAGACTAATTGATAAGGTGAGTTTTATTGCTAAAGCGTTAGGGCTTGCGCAGCTTACTTAAAATACTGATCAAGTTACTTACATTGAATACCGTTCCAAAAATACTGCCCACGGAAATGGCATATAACAGCCCCAAAGTTTCAGCAACAAGAAAAACCTTTCTAATAGTGTGCGTATTGCGGATTACCAAAGATCCCACTGTAAAAATAAGTGAAGACGCATAGGCAATGAAGATTATCCAGCTGTGCTCTAGCACAAACCACTCATAAGCGAGGAAGCCTAGATTCACGGCAACAAAGAAAAATAAAATGGCATTGCTTCTATGTTTAATGGCAATAAAGTTACGAACGCTGGCAAGCAGTGTTCCAATGCCTGCGGCCATGGCATCTAGCATAAAAAAATGCACGCTAAGTGCACTTAAGGCAAACGCAGAAATAAGCAAATACTTGTCTACGTTAGTTTGGCGATACCCAATAAAATTTAAAACAACGGCTATTGCGCCAAAGCCTTCTGCAACTATGTTCATTAATATAAGCTCATTAAAATTTAAGGTAGAAAGGCTGACAAAGGGCTTTGTATTCACTGGTATATTCGCCCCTTTGATCCCTAATTATCAGCTCATTTTTGATTGCATTTTTCGCTATTAAGCTCGGCCATTCCCGATGTGCAGTAACGTTTTTAAAATTATCACTTGCGCCCTCCATTACTTTTTTAAAGTGGAACGCGCAAAGATAAGGCGATTTGTTAGATGTATGCTTTACATAAAGAATATCTGCCAGCGATAGGCCATAACCTTCAGCCGTTTCGATAACCGAGGCTTCCATCGACGCTGGGTACACACAGTACATTTGTCCTTGTTCTATTAAAAACTTGCTGCTTGCACTAAAAAGTTCATCTGGGCCCAATGCAGACGTTTGCCTTGCCACCGAGCGAGATTGGCTTTGCTTACTGTACGCATTTGAAAGTGTAGCTGGCGTGTCAAAGTAAGGTGGATTAGAAATCACTAGGTCATACAAGTGGGGGGAGGTGTAGCCAGTTACATCACAGCAGTAAATAAACAGCTGTTTGGCCCATTTTGCATTTTTAAAGTTGGTAGCGGCCTGCGCTGCGGCTTGCTCATCTATTTCTATCGCGTCAATTCTGGCTGCGCCATTATCGAACGAGCTGATGTCAATTGAACTGCTTTGAACATTCTGCTCTTCACCGTTCGGATTGCAAAAGTGCACTGCTTTTTGGGCCATCATCAACGCTAAAATGCCACTGCCGGTGCCGATATCCAAGATACGTGGGGCATGGCTGAGGTTTGCGCGAAACTGTGCCCAACTTCCTAAAATCAGACTGTCGGTGTTCACTTTCATCGCGCATTTGTCCTGTGCTACGGTGAATTGTTTACAGCGGAACATAAGGAAGTCGTATTACCTAGTGCATTAAAAGGCGCGCATTCTATATCAAGTCGGGTTGTGCTTCACGTTAAGGTTGTGACATTTACTGTGAGCGCTTATTTCCAGCGCTGCAGCGACATCATATTTCTGGCCACGTCAACGGCATGAACGGGTCGGTATTTCTTTAACGGGCCTTTCATTATGCTTTGCCATATGGGCGCCGTTTTCTGCGCTATATCTTCTAGCGTCCGCGACTCGTCGCGATTGCCTAACAATAACGAAGGGCGTACGGCAGAGGCATGGGGTAACTGAGGCATTCGCATAATCGCGTTTTCTAGCTCGCCTTTTACTCGTAAATAAAAGTTACTGCTTTTAGCATCAGCGCCTACCGATGATATCCATACAAAACTGTCCGCGCGCTGAGCTCGGGTCAGCTGTGCGGCAACATGAACATATTCAAAATCAACGCGGCGAAACGCTTGTTTAGAGCCCGCCTTTTTAAGCGTGGTGCCCAGGCAACAGTACACATGATTTACGCTAAAGTAGCCTTGATAGTCCTGTAGATTGTCGAAGTCGATAACTACAGGCTTTAGGCGATTGTGAGGGTCGTTAAACATACTGGAGGAGAGCGGTTTTCTGACTAAGCAGGTTACTTCGTTGTACCGTCTATCCTGTAACAGCATATTTACAAGCGTTCGTCCCACTAAACCTGTCGCTCCTAGCACCATTGCGGATTTCATATGTCGCACCTTGTATCATAAATTGATATAACTACAATCAAACCTTCGACAGTCAAATATGCAGATAAAAATGAAAAAAGCCCTTTTAATTGGAGCCGCTATGCTCTCTACTGCTTTAAACGCTGAAACGCTCACTATTGAGCGTATTTTCTCTTCTCCTTCACTCGATGGCAACGCACCCCGTTCGTTAAAAGTATCACCTGACGGTCAACGGGTAACATTTCTTAAAGGTAAGCAAACAGACTACGAGCGCCTAGATCTATGGGAATACCATATTGAAAGTGGCCAAACTCGCATGCTTTTCGACTCAAACGACCTACAAAGCGGCGAAGAAGTGCTTTCTGATGAAGAGAAAGCGCGACGCGAGCGTATGCGTTTATCTGGCAGCGGTATTGTAAGCTACCAGTGGTCGGACGATGGTAAAGCATTACTTTTCCCATTAGGTGGCGATGTCTTTTATCACAAGCTGGGCGAAAAAGGGGCGAAGCAACTTTTAGATACTGACGCTTTTGAAACTGATATTAAATTATCACCAAAAGGTAACTACATTTCCTTCATTCGCGACCAGAACCTTTATGTAAAACACATTGAATCAGGTAAAGAAACGGCAATTACCAAAGAAGGTGGCGACAACATTAAATTTGGTATGGCCGAATTTGTGGCGCAAGAAGAAATGGGCCGTATGACCGGATACTGGTGGTCGCCAGATGAGACTAAAATTGCCTTTACCAAGGTTGATGAAAGCCCGGTAGATGTGATCACACGTTCTGAAATCTATGCTGACGACATCAAGCTTATCGAACAGAAATACCCGAAAGCGGGCACGCCAAACGTCTTGGTGGAACTTGCTATTCAAGACATCAACTCTGGCGATCGCACTTGGGTGGATTTAGGTGAAGATAACGACATTTATTTTGCTCGCGGTAAGTGGATGCCAAACAACACCACCTTCACCTACCAATGGCAGACACGGGATCAGCAAACGTTAGAGCTGCGAGCGTTCGACCTTAACAGCAAAAAAGAAAACGTGCTGCTTACAGAATCAAGCAACACGTGGGTAAACCTGCACAACGACCTTTACTTCCTAAAAGACAAAGGCCAATTTATTTGGGCGTCAGAGCGCGACGGTTTTAAACACCTTTACCTTTTCGACAATAAAGGCAAGCTTGTTAAGCAGTTAACCAAAGGAGACTGGGTTGTAGACAGTGTTGAAGCTATTGATACAGCGAACAACCGTTTGTACTTCTCTGGCCGCAAAGACACCCCACTAGAAAGCCATGTTTACAGCGTGCCTTTAGATGGCGGCGAGATTTCGCGTATCACTGAACTAGGCGCGTATCACAGCGCGGCATTTAGCAAAGATGCCTCTATCTTTATTGACCGTTTCTCAACCATTAACTCTCCTGCACAAGTTAGCCTAAATAGTGCTACCGGCGAGCGAATTACCTGGCTTGAAGAAAATAAAGTTGAAGAAGGCCACCCTCTGCACGCTTACATGGATAGCTGGACGGCACCTGAGTTTGGTGACATCACCACAAAGGATGGCGCAACCCTTAAATATCGAATTTACACGCCTGATAGTGCCAAGCAAAACCCTAAACAGAAGCACCCTGTTATTGTTTACCTTTACGGCGGCCCGCACGCACAGGTTGTAACAAACAGCTGGGCGGGTAACCGTGGCTTGCTATTCCAACACTGGGTTGATCAAGGCTATGTGGTATTTACGCTAGATAACCGCGGCTCTAACTATCGCGGTAAAGGCTTTGAAGATCCTATTTATAAAAAAATGGGCTTTATTGAAGTGGACGATCAGGTTGCAGGCGTAGAGTTCTTGCGTACGCTTGACTACGTTGACGCTGAGCGTATTGGTGTTCATGGCCACAGCTATGGCGGCTACATGACGCTGATGACCATGTTCAAAGCGGGCGATTACTTTGCAGCGGGCGTATCAGGTGCTCCGGTAACTGACTGGCGCTTATACGATACCCACTACACTGAACGCTACATGGGCAACCCAAATACAGATGATGATGCTTACACTGCGTCTTCAGTATTCCCTTACGCAAAAGATCTGAAGGGCGACCTTTTGATTTACCACGGCATGGCAGATGACAACGTGTTGTTTACCCATTCAACAATGCTCTACAAGCACCTTCAAGACTTGGCAATTCCATTTGAAACTATGGATTACCCGGGCAAGAAGCACAGCATCCGTGGTAAGCAAACGGGCATTCATTTATACAAAACTATTACTAACTTCTTTAACCGTAACTTGAAAGACTAATACGGTTAGAGCCTGGGGCCTGTTGATCTCTGTACATCTAAGCTCAACAAGCCCTAGAAAGCAGTAAAAAGCAAAAAGCGATGCTTATGAAGGCATCGCTTTTTTGTTTGGTCAGTTTAATTAACGCTTATTTTGTGCATGTTTGCGTTGTAGCGCTTTGTGCACTTGTAGGGTGATTAGACTTTCTTTACTTGCTACTTGCTACTTCAAAGCATCTATCAAGTATTACAAATGCAGAAACTAGCTAAACATCTGGGTTGCTAGGTTTTGCTGTACCGCCTGAGCAGACGATGCACTTAGTTCAATCTCAATAGGATCGGCTTTGCCCGACAGCCAAATTTTAAGCTCGGCGTCAGTATCAAAATGCCCTGCCGTCTCAACGATAAACTGCGTAATAGATTTATAAGGTATTGAATGATAGTTCACTTTGCGCCCGGTAAGGCCTTGCTTATCAATTAGAATTAGGCGCTTGTTCGTGAATACACTTAAATCGCGCACTAGCTTAAACGCAGTGGTAACAGTTTCGTTAGCAGCAAGTATAGGCGTAAGCTCTTCTTGAACATCTGAAGCGCTAGTCTCGCTTGCATTACCCATGATGGTATCAAATAAACCCATGACATTTCCTTTTAGGCAGAGGCAAGTTTAACTCGCCATTGAACTCTATGCGCCAGCGGCTTGGGTTTATCTAAAGCAAAGCCTTGACCGAAATCTACTTTAAGCTCTCGTAACACTTCAGCGGTCGCGTTATCGACCACAAACTCGGCTACGGTCTGTTTACCCATACTGTGCGCAATATTATTTATCGCTGTTACTGTAGCATGATCGATAGGATCGTGAACGATATTTCGCACAAAGGAGCCGTCAATCTTAACGTAATCAACATCAAGGTTTTTAAGATAAGTGAATGAAGACATACCTGCACCAAAGTCGTCTAGAGCAAAGCTGCACCCTAAATCACGTAACGTAGAAATAAAGTGTTTAGCAGCGCTCAAGTTTGTTACCGCTGTTGTTTCTGTAATCTCAAAACAAATTTTCTCAGCAGGTACAGAAGTACTTTGCATGCGCTTGGCAATGTTGTGCAGCGCCATTTCATCACCCAGTGTAATACCTGATAAATTAATTGCGACTTTGCCTACGTTATCGATGTGAGCAGGATTACTTTCAAGGGTTTTAAGGGTGTTATCTACCACCCACATATCCACTTTGTTCATTAAACCGTGACGCTCTGCCAACGGGATGAAAAGCCCCGGGCTTATAAGGCCACTGTCTTTTGCATTTAGACGAAGCAAAATCTCGTAATGCTGAAGTTGGGCGGCCTTTTCTTGGTTGGGCACGTTAAGCGGCATGATAGCTTGGCTATACAACTCAAACCCGTCGTTTTGTAATGCGTGATGCAAGGCATGTAACACCTGGTTTTCACTGTCATCAATGGCCATTTGCGAGTCATTATCATGAAACACAAAGTAACGGTTTCGACCCAAGTGTTTGGCTTTGTAACACGCGTTGTCAGCAGCTTTAATTAAGGCTTCTGCACTTTGTGTACTCTCGTTTATTTCGATAACGCCAATGCTTGCCCCCACAAAAAACAACTTGTCGTCATAAACAAAACGATAATTTGAAATCGCCAATAAAAGCTTGTCTAGGCGCTTGGTCACCTCATCCAAACTTTGATTGCGAAATATAATGCAGAACTCGTCTCCCCCTATTCGGGCAAGCAAGTCTTGCCCATTCACGTATTGCCTAAATATGATGGAGATTTCTTTTAGCAGCTTATCGCCCGCTGGATGACCACAGCTGTCGTTTACTAACTTGAATCGATCCATATCGATAAAGCACATCACGCTTTGCTTGTGGTAAGCGCGAGGCGAATTGATACTCGCCACTTTTTCAAAATCAATGTGGTTTAAAGCCTTGCTCTCGCCCTGCTGACCAGCCGCTTTATGCGTTTCATCAAGGATCGCTCGCAGTTTTTCATCAAATGCATAGCGATTAAACAGCCCGGTTAACTGGTCATGGTTAGCTTGAAAATACACTTCTTCCTGCAGCGCCAGCTCTTTGGTCACATCGCGAGCGATGCCTTCAACGGCAACCAGTAATCCTTGCTCGTCGACAATGGGCGTGTCTGAAAATTCAATCGCTAACGGCTCGCCGACCTTGCCTTGATAATGCACAATATAAGGCTCGGGCTTTTCGCCACGGGCAATGGTTTGGCGTATCTCAAATGTCTCGTCAGGTACTTGGCGAACGTACTTCGATTCGTTTGCACAGAAGTCTTCTGCGCTAAACCCTAAAATCTTTTCAATACCCGCGCTTACATACATAAAGTTGTGCTCGATGGTCTTGGTGTAAACAAAGTGGCGGTGCATGCCGTCAACTAAGCGGCGATACTTTTCTTCGCTACGCTTTAAATCGTGCTGGGCGCGAAAACGTTCGGTCACGTCCCTTACGGTTACCGCAATATTGTCACCGGCTTTTACCACCTGAACTTTTATCCATTGAGGCGCAATCTTATCGCTATGAATGGCAAGGTGAGCTTCATAAGGCACGCCAAGTTCAGCAACGTTTTTGGCGTTTTTAAATTCACTGCTTAAACCTAAATAACGCGTTTGCTCGGCTAAGTTCATAGACCGCAATACATCGCATGCACCGCGAAATAGATAGCGACTGTATGAGTTTGCTTCTACTAGAGAAAAGTCATCATCTGTTGGCTGATAAATAAGAAGCGCATCAAGGGAGGCTTCGCTAGCGGTGAGGTAACGCTGCTGACTCAAAGACAAATTAACCGCGCCTTTAAGCTGCTTGTGCAGCACATAGCTAACTAGCGCTGACATCAACAGTCCAATTATAATAATTAACAAGCCTGAGTTATATGGGCTTAGCTGAGACTGCATGGAAAGGTAAAAATCGCGTTCTAAAAAACTGAACGGCAAAAGCGACACAATGGTGCCATCGTTGACTAACTCACCGCTTTGAAAAAGCGTTGCACTGTCGGCGTTAAGCTGAAAGTTAAACTGTGGGCCTACTAACTCGCCTAACATCACGGTTAATATGGTTTGTACGTCGAACCCCGCCACCAGAAATCCATGCTCAGGCTCTTGAGGGCTTATGGCCCTGCCCACAACGATAAAGTGATGTTGAGCAGCATCTGAATACAAAAGCGTGCTTTCCAAATTCTCGGACAATCGCGATATGTTTAAGCCCAACGCGTCCATAGGATGGCCAATGAGGCTGTTGTCTATACGGGTTTTAATACCGGAAGATGGCGTTGCCACCCACGCTATCTCACCGTTAGCATCGACAAATACCAGCGATGAAAAGCCTCGCTGCATGCCCATCAATGACAGGGCTTGCGCATTAAACCAGTCTACTTGGTTTGGTTCAAAGGTGGGCCAGTTTCGCATTAGGTTGTGCAGCGCTTGAATACGTTCGCTTGAGAATACTTCAAGACTAATTTTTACCTGCTCGGCAACCGACTGCGCTTTAGAAATACGTGCTGCGCGTTCATCGTTTTGAATAAAAACACCAGCAGAAACAAATAAAAAGGTGAGAAAAAGAAACAAAACCGTAGGTAAGGCGTAAATACGATGGTTGTGTTTGCTTAACATGTGCCTGTCTCCGGTAACTAGCGCCGGTATACTAAAGTAGAATTATTAAATAAATATGAATTGTCTTATGTGGTATAGGCTCTGGCGTTATCTAATAGTATCTGGCACTGTAAGGCTTCCGATTTTCTTTTAGTGCGTAAAGGCCCTTGTCGGCGCTACCCCATAAAAAAACCAAAATGAAAAGAGCGTTACTTAATGAGTATTTCCCCAAATTTCGAAGACATTAAACAAGCCTATGAACGTATAAAAGGCGACGTAAAGAAAACGCCAATTGTTGAATCTTCGTTGCTCAACAAATGGATGGGCAACCGCATTCTGTTTAAAGCGGAGTGCTTACAGACCATCGGGGCATTCAAAATTCGCGGCGCTATGAATTTTTTAGCCCGCTTGAAAGAGGAAGGTCGTTTACCGAAGCATGTGGTCGCCAATAGCTCTGGAAATCATGCTCAGGCAGTAGCCTATGCAGCGTCTCACTTTGGTATTAAAGCCACTATTTTTGCGAGCGAGACCATTTCGCCGATTAAAGCTGCTGCTACGCAAAGCTATGGTGCTGAATTAAAACTATTTCCTACCCGTCCAGAAGCAGATGCGGCTGTCGAGCAAGCGTCAAAAGCACCAGACACGGTCTGGATACCGCCGTTTAACCACAAAGACATTGTGGCAGGACAAGGCACGGCAACGTTAGAAGCGCTTAACGAAATTGGTGAGGTCGATGCTGTCTTTGCGCCCTGCGGAGGCGGAGGGTTATTGTCGGGCTCATTGCTGGCAACTCGCGCACTACAGCCAAATGCATTGGTCATTGGCGCTGAGCCTGCCGAGGCGAATGATGCCTCTATGTCGTTGCAAGCTGGTGAGATCATTGCCTTAGACTATGCACCAAATACCTTAGCAGACGGCGCTGCCACGCCTTCTGTTGGCGATGTTACGTTCCCTATATTGCAAGAAATAGATGATTTCTATGAAGTGGACGAGCTGCAAATTGCTTATTGGACCCAATGGCTACATCATTTACTAAAGCTTCATATTGAGCCCACGTGCGCGATGACCATGGCTGCAGTAGCGGCTTGGGCTGCCAACACCCCGCCTGGGCAAACCGCTCTTGTTATATTAAGTGGTGGCAACATAAGTCAGGCGAGTATGGCTAAGATTTGGGAGAGAGATTTTTTGCTGCAGCCTCCCATTCTTGACCTTGATGACGAAGACGAATTTGAAGACACCGAGCGTGTCGAGGCATAGCGTTGCGTTAGTGCGTAGCTATTGAAACTCGAGCAGCTCGGTATAAAAACTATAAAAACAAAGAATAAAACAGAAATAAAAAAGGCAGAAACTCACTATGAACTCTACATTGTCGGCCCTGACATTTAAAAAGCACTCGCTTTCAAAGTTACTAACCGCAACCTTTATAACGGCGGCAACGTTAGGCGCTATAACCACCACGCTTACGGTAGATGCTGCAACGCTTGTTGAGAACGTAAAAGGCTATACGTTAAATGAAAGTGGCAAACTCATTACGTTTAAAAACCTTGTCATTGATGAAGGCAAAGTGGTTGCATTAGATATCGACAAAGGCACCACGCCTGTCGACAGCACTATTGATGGCAAAGGCAAAGTTATGCTACCCGGGCTTATCGACGCTCACGGGCATTTACTAGGCTTAGGCGCAAACTTGTTGGAAGTCGATTTGCGAGAAAGTAGCAGTGCACAAGACGCGGCCAAGACAGTTGCCGAATACGCATTTGCGAATGGACAACAAGCTTGGATTACCGGGCGCGGTTGGAACCAGGAATTATGGTCTGACAGAGCGTTTCCAACAGCGGCTGATCTAGATAAAGTCATTTCTGACCGACCTGTTGCACTAGCTCGCGTAGACAGCCACGCTACCTGGGTGAACAGTAAAGCGATGGAAATTGCGGGTATAACTAAAGACACCCCATCGCCTGCAGGTGGCGAAATCATTAAAGACGCTGACGGTAATCCTACCGGTGTTTTCATTGATAATGCATCGCAATTAATAGAAGCGCACTTGCCTAAAGCAAGCAACGCTATTTACGAGCAGCAATTACATGCAGCAGGTGAGCACTTACTAGCAAATGGTGTTACGTCAATGCACGATGCTGGCATAGACAGAGACGTTTACGATTTCTATTTAAAAGAAGCGGTAGAAGGTGACTTGCCTGTGCGTATTTATGCCATGGTGAGTGCGACAGACCCTGACCTCAGCACCATGTTAGGCAATGGCGCTATCCGCGATAAAGACGACTTTTTATATATTCGTTCAGTTAAAGCTTATGGCGATGGCGCACTAGGTAGCCGAGGCGCAGCATTGCTTGAACCTTATTCAGATGCGCCGCATCAACATGGATTGCTGTTAACTCAACCAGAAGATATGACCCAACTGTTTACTACGGTAATTGGTGCGGGCTTCCAGCTTAACTACCATGCCATTGGTGATAAGGCTAACCATGTTGCACTGAACGAGTTTGAAACCACGTTTAAGAGTATTGGCGGCAGCGAACTGCGCAACCGCATTGAGCATGCACAAGTGATTGCGCCTGACGACCTAGCCCGCTTTGCTTCGCTGAAGGTCTTACCTTCCATGCAGCCTACTCACGCCACCAGCGATAAGAACATGGCGGAAGATCGCCTTGGCAAAGATCGTATGAAAGGCGCTTACGCGTGGAAAACGCTACTCGATTCGGGCATTGCACTGCCCTTAGGCTCTGATTTCCCTGTAGAGCTTGCTAACCCCTTTTACGGGCTTCACGCTGCGGTTACGCGACAAGACAGAAACAATCAACCCGTAAAAGGTTGGTATGCCCACGAAGCGTTAACCATTGAACAAGCCTTTAAAGGGTTTACTTTAGATGCAGCCTACGCAGGGCACATGGAAGATACCTTAGGCACACTAACGCCAGGAAAATGGGCAGACTTTATCTTGGTCGACCAAGATATTTTTACCATTGATGCCAAAGACATTTGGAAAACCGAAGTACACGCAACTTATGTGGCGGGAGAAGAAGTTTTTTCTAAATGAGTAGCGAAAACAAAAGCCTGTTAACCAAAGGGATTGGCGGCATTGGCGCTGCCCTTTTGGTGTTAAATGGCCTTATTGGAGCGGGTATTTTTGCTCTGCCCGCTAAAATGGCCGCTGAGCTCGGCGCTTTCAGCCCTTACATCTTTTTGATTTTTGGCGCGCTAATGCTGGCCATTGTGTGGTGTTTTGGGCAGCTAGCGGCGCTGTACCAAGAAACCGGCGGACCTGTGGTGTACGCCCAGAAAGGCTTCGGCGACGCAGCGGCGTTTCAAACGGGCTTTATTTACTATTTAGCTCGCGCAACCGCGATTGCAGCCAACATGCACGTGTTATTGCTATACGCCGGCTATGTGTGGCCCGAACTAAATGCGGGAATAGGCAAATCATTCGCTATTATCGCGCTTACCACAGCACTAATCGTAGTGAATATTGTCGGCCTTAAGGCCGCCATGCGTTCACTTGATACTATCTCGGTGCTAAAACTGCTGCCTTTCGTGGCGCTTATTGCGGTTGGTTACTGGCAGCTCGATTTTTCTACTGCGCTAACACGTTCTTCGGAATCCGTTGTACCTGCGTTTGACACCATTTCTGCCGGCGCCCTACTTACGCTTTACGCCTTTATTGGTTTTGAAACGGTAGTGGTCACGAGCGGCGAGACCAGTTCACCAAAAAAGACCATACCTCGGGCTTTAATGCTTACAGTTTCAGGTATCGCCATATTTTACTTTTGCGTGCAGTGGCTTTATTGGCACACTGTAGGGCCTGCAAAGCCGGATAGCGCACCACTTATTGCACTCGCCAATATGATATTTGGCGAAACTGGGGCGCTTATTATGACGCTAACCGCCGTAGTGTCTGTTGCCGGTAACTTGTTAGCGAATATGATATCTACGTCTCGACTTACGTTCTCTATGGCGCAGCAGTCACTTATTCCAGGTAAACTGGGACAGAAGTTAGGTGAGATTCACACATCCTTTGCTACCCCAGCAGTTTCCATATCAATACTGGGAATATTTGCCGGTACTATGGCGCTGAGCGGCAGCTTTGTGTGGTTAGCTATTTCAAGCGTGCTTGCACGGCTTGTGGTTTACGCCGTGTGTGTAGTGGTGTTGATGAAAGCACAGCGGGCTTCATTGCAGAGGGCACCTTTACAGGAAACTTCCTTGCAGAGCGCTTATTCACAAAGCGGCATGCAGCAAGATACTTCTAAGAAAGACGCTTATTTTAACGGCTCTGCAGGCGCATTTGCCAGCCCTGTAAACCTGTTTCGACGTCTGATACCCTTTGTCGCACTAGCGGTTTGCGCATGGTCTATTGCACAGTCGTCAACCAACGCGTGGCTATTTTTACTGGGTGAATTAGTGGTTGGCGCACTGCTTTACTTTTTTTATTTCGCTCCAAGCAACAAAGAATCAAAAGGTTAAACCGTGGAAATTCAAGTTATACCCGTTACGCCCTTTGCCCAAAACTGTTCATTAATTTGGGATTCATCCACTAACAAAGGCACGTTTGTCGACCCAGGCGGCGACGTTGAAAAGTTGATTGAAGCTGCATCGAATAAAGGCGTGAGTATAGAGAAAATTATACTCACTCATGGGCACTTAGATCATGTGGGCGGCACTGTCGCCATTGCTGAACATTACGGTGTACCTATTGTTGGGCCGCATATTGGCGATAAATTCTGGCTAGATGCACTTATGCAGCAAAGCCAGATGTTTGGCTTTCCACCCGCCCAGCCTTTTGCTCCCAACGAGTGGTTAAACGACAACGATACCATTTCAGTGGGCAATTTAACGCTAGAAGTGCTGCATTGCCCGGGTCATACACCTGGTCATGTGGTGCTGGTAGAACGCTCAAGTAATCGCGTTATTGTGGGTGATGTAATTTTCGCAGGCTCTATTGGCAGAACTGATTTCCCACAAGGTAATCATCAGCAATTAATCGACTCGATTAAACAGAAAATTATGGTGCTGCCGGATAATATGACGATTTACCCGGGTCATGGGCCAACCACTACGGTTGCAACCGAAAAGGCTACGAACCCTTATGTATCTGGCAGGTTCGGTTAGCCTAATTAAAAATAAAAAGGCGAGGTACGTTTAATTGCTATTAACGCCCTCGCCTTCCTGCTAATTAACACCCGCTACATACAAGCATGAAGCGATAAGTAACAGACCTTACAAACAATGCTTATTCGTAAGCGCCGCTTGCATAATGCAACTCATAGCTGTGGCTATAAATTTCAAGGATGTTGCCAAACGGGTCTTCCATGTAAATCATGCGGTAAGGCTTTTCACCCGGATAGTAATAACGCGGCGCCTTCATTCGCTTTTTACCACCAGCAGCGACAATCTTCTCAGCCAAGCCTTCTACATCTGGGTCTTGAACACAGAAATGGAAGATACCGGTTTTCCAATATTCAAAGTTGTTTTCTGGGTTCTCTTGGTTGCTGAACTCAAAAATTTCAACGCCGACACGATCACCTGTTGAAAGGTGCGCAATGCGAAATTTCCCCCAACCTGGACCAAATACATCGGTACACATTTCGCCAATCGCCGAGTCATCTTCAACAATCTCGGTTGGCTTCATGATGAGGTACCAACCAAGTACTTCGGTATAAAATTTCACGGCAGCTTCTAAGTCAGGTACTGAAATTCCAATATGAGAAAACGTACGTGGATACGGTGTTTTTACTGCTTCAGTCATCACTTACTCCTATGTAGTGCAAGTTATCGAAATGGCTTAAGCGGCCGCCTCGTCAAGAAGGCCAACTCGAACACCGCTTAAGTGAATGTGCATACATAGTAGCTAGACAAAGATGAAACATGAAATTATGATATTTTCTAAATTTAATAAATTTAAATTATACCCGAATGATAAATCCTACTTGGCTAGACACCTTCATCACGTTAGTAGAAACGGGGAACTTTACGCGCACCGCAGAGCAACGGTTTATGACGCAGCCGGGCGTAAGTCAGCACCTTAAGAAACTGGAAGAGGCATGTCAGTGTGAACTAGTCATCCGTTTAGGCAAGGGGATTCAGCTAACTGAACAGGGCCAGCGTGTGTACCACTATGCCAAGGAGCAGCAGGAAAAAGAGCAAGATTTTATTGCCAGCTTAAAGTTTGACGCCCCTTTTGAAGGTAAGTGTGTAGTGGCCTGCTCAGGCGCGATTGCTCAGCGTATTTATCCTGCTCTGCTGGCACTGCAAAAACAGCATAGCGCGCTTAATATTCACGTGGAAGTCGCACCTCGTCGTACTATTTTGTCAGGCATTGCGAACAATACGCTGGAGCTTGGCATTGTGACAAACCAGCCAGAGAGCGAAGATATACATAGTGAGTATTTAGGCGAAGAAGCATTGGGGCTTATTCTACCGCGTAGCCTACCTGACGCGCTTGCTGCGCAGATTCCTGAGTTATCTGAAAACGCACAGGGTTTTATTTCGGGTTCGGGTTCGGGTTCGGGTTCGGGTTCGGGTTCGGGTTCGGTAGCAAAAGTAGCAAGCGTATCTGGAAAAGCAAAGAGTAAAACTGATGATGGTAGAATAATAGAAGCCGTCATCAAGCATCTAGGGCTTATTAATCACCCTGATGCCATGCACTACTTACAGCGCTATTTTAACGATTGCGGAGAAGCTGAGTTAGCCAACATTAATCCGAATAAGCTGCCTCATACTGGCTACATCAACCAACTTTCGCAAATTCTGCTGCCGGTAAGCGAAGGGTTAGGATACACTGTGCTGCCCACCAGCACACTAGACTTTGTGTCTTTTGCCGACAAACTTACTGTCTACAAAGCAAAAGATGAAGTAACCGAGCCCCTATACAGTGTTCAAACACCCCACAGCGCTCTACCCGCCCGCTACCAAGTAGTAAAACAAGCCATCACGCAAGTATTGGGTTAAAA
>NZ_JBHNYX010000036.1:0-46849 GCF_054960505.1 Alteromonas sp. G4i13
TTTTTATTGGGTTAGTCTCACTTTAAAGAATTCGGCAAGAGTTTTACTGATCACAGGGTGCTGTGTATCTTGATTGAACAGGCAAATATTTACCTTGCCTAATTTGGGCAGGTGCGGGTGGTTTAGCGCTACTAGGTTTGCCGGTAAGCTAGATTTTGCTAGAGCTGTCACGCCTAAACCTTGCTGAATGGCGGCAACCAATCCACCTAAATCTGCATTGGTATAGCTGATTTTCCATGCAAAGGTTTGTTGCTTTAATTGCTCAATAACGCGGCTTCGATACATACAACCGTCGGGAGCAAGCACCAAAGGAATATTGTTGCCAACCAACGGATGAGCCGTGTCGCCAACCCAAACCACGTCATCTTCTAACACTACTTCGCCTTCTGTCTGCTCGCCCGGATTCACCAACGCCAAAATCAAATCGAAATGATCGCGCTGCGACGGGTGAAGCAAATCACGGCTTAAGGCTGATGTTACTTCAAGTGATACATCGGGATAGCGCTTTGAAAATTCGCCAATTAGACCCGGCAATAATGTAGAAGCAAATTCATTGGGAATGCCAAGACGCAAGCGACCGCTAAGCGGGGCAGGGGTCAAGCTGCGAAAGATGTTATCGTTAAGCTCTAGTAGTTCTTTCGCTTTTGGATACAGCCAATTACCGTCGGCGCTAGGTACATGCCGTTGCCCAACTTTAGTAAATAGCTTGCGGTCTAACTGCGACTCTAGCTTTTTAATTTGTAGGCTTATTGCCGGTTGAGAACGGCCCAAAAAGTCGCCCGCTTTAGCGTAGCCACCAAGCTCAATAACGCTAACGAAGGTGCGTAAGGTATCAAGGGAAAGCTGCTTCATGGTTAATTACACATTCTAATGAATTTGCCTGCTTTCATTATATTTTTAAATGTAAGCGGGTGAAAGGCGTAATTTTATATGTTCGTGCGTTCAATCGAACCTAGTTAGTGTTGCTTTGCTCGATAAGCGCCGTCTACCGATTGCTGCATGGTGCGAAGTGCAAGGGTGTTGGGGTGCGCAAGTGGCGTTGAGTTATTAGAAAAGCGCTTCATTCCCGCAAAAATGCAGTACCACGAAGGTCGCAAATAAACCAATTTGTTATCTACTTCATTAAGCGCATGTTCAAAGCTGGCGCCTTTGTCCCATGCATTCAGCAAATAAGAAAGGGTATCCGGCACCTTTAAGTCTTCGCGACAGGCAACCCAGTAGGCGGAATCGTCGCGCGTATTTAAATAGTAATGAGCAGCTATGTAGTCCCGAATACCATCGAACATTCGGTTTATCTCAGAATTATAGCGTTCCACTCTTCGCGGATTGGTACTTTGCCAGCAATCGATAAAGTGATGCAGTGCGTACTGCACTAGCATAAGTGCGGTGGCTTCCAATGGTTCAATAAAGCCCTGAGACAACCCTATGCATAAACAATTACCTTTCCAGTGTTCTTCTAGTCTGCCTACGGTCATTTTCAAATGCCGGGCTTGCTGATGGGATTGGTCTGGTTCTAATGCAAGTCTAAGTTCTTCTTCTGCTTGGGTTGCAGTGCAAAATTGTGAACTGTACACATAGCCGTTGCCGGTGCGACTAGTTAGAGGAATGTGCCACTGCCAGCCGTGACTAAGCGCAATAGAGCGAGTTTGTAATGCAGTTTCTGGTGATGCTGTCGCGTCACTGGCAATGGCTACGGCAGCATCGTTAAACAAGGTGTCGGCATAGCTTATAAACTTTCGCGACAGGGCTTGTTTGCCAAGAAGCCCACGAAACCCCGAGCAATCAATAAAAAAGTCTGCACTTAATGTATTTCCGTCATCCAGTTTTAGCGAGTTAATAGTGTGCTCATGACTTTCAACATTTGCCACAGTGCCTATTTGATGAGACACCCCTTTGTTTAGCGCGTATTCTTTTAAGAAGTCACCCAAAAGCCCTGCATCAAAATGATAGGCGTAATCAATATTTGCAGAACTACAAATGGCGTCGGGCGTAATGCTTTTTTCTACCATGTGCGCTGCAGTAAAGTAGTGCGACGGGTTAATGTCGTGCGAAGCGCCTTTTCTGTATTCATTTACCGCATTGAAGTACATATCTGCGGTGGGAATATCTAAAGAAGAGAAGAACGGGTGAAAATAGCTGTCAGATTCGGTGAACAGGGGGCGCGTTGTTTTTGATTCAGCTGTTGCTGTCCAACGCTCAAAGCTAATGCCCATCTTATACGTGGCGCTGCATTTCAGCATCCACTCACTTTCATTTATTCCGAGGAACTCAAAAAAGTGGCGCAGATAAGGCGTTGAACCTTCGCCTACGCCAACGGTGCTGATAACCGCTGACTCAAGAAGTGTTATTTTAGGGGCGCAGGCAGGTACATTACTGTTATTGGCCATCAACTCGGCGGTTCTTGCTAAGTAGCACGCCGTCATCCAGCCTGCTGTTCCGCCACCCACAATCACGATTTCTTGAGGTAATTTGTTCATTACTGTTTCTCGGTTGACGCGCGCACTACCAGTTTAGGGATGAAAGTATGGTTAAGATTGTCGTGGGCGGCTTTGGCTTTTTTAGCTCGTAAATACTGAATTAACGACGCCGCAGCATGCTGCGCTATCTCATTAGTTGGCTGAGATGCCGTAGTTAACGGCGGAAAAGTCTGTCGGGAAAAGGGGCTGTTCTCGAACCCGGCAATTGCGAGTTCTTGAGGAACATCTACCCCCTTCATTCTTGCACCAAACAACGTACCCGCTGCAATCTCATCGTTACACGCAAACACAGCGGTAGGGGGCGGCGACATGGCAAGCAGCGTTTCAGAACTTTTTACCCCAGTTTCAAATGAGTAGGTGCCTTTAATAATTAACGACTCGTCAATTGCAATACCCGCTTTTTCTAACGCCGCTTTATAGCCGTTCAAACGCTCAATGGTGGATTTGTGAATTTCTTCACCGGCAATAAAAGCAATGTTTTTGTGACCCTGGTAGATAAGGTGCTCAGTAATATCGTATGCCGCTTTGAAGTCGTTCACCAACACGTAAGGGAGGGGCGATGGAAAGAGGCCGTCCCCAGATAAAATACGCACATAACTTATTTGGTTTTGATCAAGTTCCGATAATACCTCGGGCATTTCTGATAGCGGAGGCGAAAGGATAAGGCCAGCCAATTGAGCAGTGTCTACCATGTCCACTAGTTCTTTGGCTATGTTTTTAGAGCTTGCATCGCACGGGTGAATTAACAATTCGAAATTGTTTTTGCGACACACATCCAATATGCCTTTTTGCATATCGATTATGTAGTAAGCGTTGGGGTTGTCGTATACGTAACCCAGTACCGATGCTCCTTTACTTGCTAAGTCTCGTGCTGCCTTATTCGGCGTGTATTTTAAGGCCTTTATCGCCTCTTCAACACGTTGCAAGGTGTCGGGTTTTACCGTGCCTTCCTTGTTAATTACGCGCGAAACGGTCTTTATCGAAACACCCGCCATTTCGGCAACACTTTTGATGGTAGCAGCCAAATTCGATCTCACTTTAAAAATTGGTTTAATTTTCAACAATTAAGAAGCTTGTATTACTTTTTTGTTAAAAAATTAATTGCAGCCTTACATTGTGTCATGTAAGTTAACATTCAATGACAGCGTTGTCATCAAAAAGCTGTACCCCACAACAACGCCTGTCATTTTATTATTTCAATAAATGACAGCGTTGTCATTTTTGGCTGAGAGAAGGTAAATACAATGTTCAAAAACCAACAACATAAACTAACAAGAAGTGTTCGCCTCGCCATAGCTATGGGCGCATTAACAAGTATTTCAGCACCTATTGCGGTAGCACAGGAAGCAGGTGAAACTGAAATCATCGAAGTCACAGGGATCCGCGGAAGCCAAAAGGCCAACATCAATGCCAAGCGTTTTTCTAACGCTATTGTTGACGCTATCACTGCTGAAGACATTGGTAAGTTCCCCGATAAAAACGTGGCAGAAACACTTGCCCGTGTTCCGGGTATTACCATCGACCGCGATTTTGGTGAAGGACAAGGCGTAACTATACGCGGCGTTCAGCCAGACCAAAACTTGACTCTAGTGAACGGTCAAGCCGTGGGAACCGGTCAGTGGTTTGTGTTATCAGACGCAACCCGTAACTTTAACTTCGAAATTTTAGCGTCGGAAATGATTGCGGGTTTAGAAGTGTACAAGTCGTCTCAGGCAGACATTGATGAAGGCGCATTGGGCGGAACGGTAATTCTGAAAACACGTAAACCGTTCGACCTTGACGCTAATTCTGGGCAAATCTCGGTAGAAGGCCAGTATGGTGATATCGCCGATTCACTCGACCCAACGCTATCTGGTTTGTACAGCTGGAAAAACGATGACGAAACCTTTGGTATTCTTTTCTCAGGCTCTTATCAAGAAAGAACGGTAGAGCGTGAAACTAACGAAGACTTCGGCTGGTTCGGCCCTAGCATTCCTCGTATCGACCCACTTATTGAAGCACCTGTTGGCGCTTCACAAAAAGGCGCTATTCCATGGGGAATGGGCTCAGCGTTGTTTAAGCAAGACCGTGAGCGCGTTGGTTTTGATGTAACTGCCCAATGGGCACCTACCGACGACTTCGACGTGTCTGTCCACTATCTATCGTCAACGCTTAAAGCTGACAACGTAAACTCTAACTTGATTGGTATTCCGTTTCGCGGTGTGGCGTACACAGGTACAGACACCAGCCCGGGTACGGTGAGCAGCGACAACGTAGTAGAGTCGCTTAGCATGATGGGTGTAGATAACCGCCCTGAGTGGGCGCGCTTTATGGCGTATGACAACATCTTCCGCGATGGTTCTGAAATGTCTACCGAGATTGTAGATATTGAGGGGCACTACCAAATGGGTGATGGCAAGTTGCACTTCCAGTTAGGTACAACTACCGGTGAAGGCGAAAACCGAGATTTCTTTACTGAATTTTGGGCTAGCGCAAACGACCCGCGTGCAGCCATCGATTTTTACAACCCAGGTGGCGACAACCCGTATATCGATTTTACAACGGCAAGCCCATGGCTAGCTAACCCAACGGATGAAATGTGGTTGGGAGGAATATTCGACCAGCTAAATGCAACGGAAGATAAAGAAAACTATATCCAGTTTGATTACGAGCATTCAGTAGACTGGGGTGCAGTAACCGAAATCAAAACGGGTATAAAGCGTCGCGATCGCAGCTTTGCTCAATCTCGCTACAGAACTGACTTGGCCAATTTAGCACCAGTGGGTGAAGGTAGCCTTGGCCCAGCGTCATCGTTTTGGAATGGCGACATGATTAACGTGTCTCACGACAACACCAACGGCGTAGCTGCCAGCTATTTCTTCCCTGACAAAGACAGCATGTACAACGCACTATATAGCGTAGCCGAATGTGCTGATGACACTACTATACTTTGCCGCCGTACCGATGAATTCTTAGATGAATCTTCATTTGAGATAGAAGAAGATATTACTGCACTTTACGCCATGGCGAAATTTAGTGGCGATGGTTTCAGAGGTAATGTGGGTATGCGTTACGTTGAGACCGATTCAACATCGAACGGTTACGACCTAACAACAGGCGAAGCGGTAGCGTTTGACGGTGGTTACAACGAATGGCTGCCAAGCATCAACTTGTCGTACGACTTATATGAAGATGTGTTGCTACGTGTGGCGGCAGCACGCGTGCTTACACGTCCAGCACCGTTTCAGTTAGCACCTGCGGTAAACTTAACGCCTGAAACTAGCTCTGGCTCTGCGGGTAACCCGCAGCTAAACCCGCTAACTGCTAACCAATTTGAAGTGGGTGCAGAATGGTACTTTAGCGAATCGTCGGTAGCCGCAGTAACAGTGTTCAAGAAAGATATTAACGACTTTATCTTTACCAAAACCGTATCTCGTGAAATTGATGGTCAGCAAATCAATCAGCTAAGAACGCCAGAGAATGGTGGTTCAACCTCTATCGACGGTATCGAAATGCAAATTCAGCATGTGTTCGACAACGGTTTCGGTGGCTACGCTAACTACACCTACACGGATGTGGCCGACGCACAAGTAGATGAAGCGGTTGCCGTTACAGACGATGACGGCAACATCATTGGTGCTACCATCGCAACGCGCTCAGTAAGCTTCCCGAACACGTCAAAAGACTCGTTTAACGTAGGTGTGTTCTACGAAACTGATCTTTACAGCGCGCGCTTAAACTACAACTACCGCTCTGAGTACTTTATTGCCCAAGCTGAAATTGGCGATCAGTACCGCGACGAACAGTCACAGCTTGATGCGCAGGTAAGCTGGAACGTGACAGAAACCATTACACTTAAAGCTGAAGCCCTTAACCTTACCGACGAAATCTGGGAGAACTACTATGTTCGAAGCAGTGACGGTAAGCGACTTGGTGGAACGCAAAGTGCCAATGGACGCCGTTTCTTCATTGGCGCTAGCATGAAGTTCTAGTTGCTAGTATGTGAAGATAGTTCGTGTGTTCACTATCTTCACTTAGCATAGGGTAGGGCGTTTGCTTTACCCTTGTTTTACTCTGAAATTGTGATTTAAGGATGTGCGACGTGATCCGCAATTCGACGAATTTTGTCAAAGCGTGCTTGAGCTTATCGTTATTACTAGTGGGTAGCGCTTCGGCAATGGCTGAAACGCCTTCGCTACAGCAAGCCAGCTTGAATGCGCTAGGAGAAAGCCTCGATATACATTACGAAGTATTAAGTAATGTGGACGATAGTTTGTGCCGGGTACATATTCCAAAAGGCGACTGCTTTTCGTCAGAGCTTACGATAGCAACCATGGCAACTCCCATTGAAGCCTCTACGTCGCTTTACTTTAGTCATATTGCGCCTATTCGCGGGTATGACTCAAAAAATGCAATTCGCATTGAGCATATAAACGGTGACCTGCACCGCCTGACGTTCGAAGATAAGGTGAGCGCAAGTGAGCAAGTTAAGGTAACGCTATCTGCGCCTTTTTGGCACGCCTCTCGCTCGGACGCAATGCCGAACTATTACTTAACTTACCCTGCTTTATCACCAGTGGTGGTTGCCTCCACAACTCGTGTGAAAGAGCCGGGAAGTAATTTGCTAATCAATCAACACACTGGCCTATGGAGCAAACAAGCCCAGTACAAACGTACTGAAAACGACAATACACCGCTTATGGACAGCGCGTATTTATACAATAAGGGCGATTCAGCGCTAATTTCAGGTGATGCCCAGAACCGTGTTATTCCCAACGTAAGTCAAAGAGATGATTCGGGTAAATTTGTTGCTGCCGCTGGCATTAATATAGATAAGTCTGACCAAGACATGCTTGCTCCTGCCATTGAGCAAATGGCCTATTTTGGCCTGACTAACCAGAAAACAGGCTTACCGCTTAAGGTTATTATTCGCAGCGCTCACGATGCGAGCGCCCTTGCAAATGAACCCGCAACAATAAACTCGAAAGAAGGCTATGCGCTTAGCATAACAGAGCAAAGCGCTACGATAATTGCCAACGATAACATTGGTGCTAACTACGGTCTGTTAACGCTAATGCAAATATTTGATGCGCAGCAAGGCCGCTTTCCTATCACTGAAATCGCAGACTCGCCACGATTCGAATTTCGCGGAATGCACTTAGATATTGCTCGCCACTTTCCAGGAAAGGCAGCGATTGAATCCGTTGTTCGCCAAATGTTCACCTACAAGCTCAATAAGCTACACCTTCACCTAAGTGATGACGAGGGCTGGAGATTAGCTATCGATGCTTTGCCCGAGCTTACCGAAATTGGTGCGTTTCGATGCCACGATTTGTCTGAAACACAGTGCTTGCTGCCTCAGCTAGGAAGCGGGCCTTTTAAAAGTGCTACAGGTAACGGCTTTCTCACCCAGCAAGACTACATTGATATTTTAACAATGGCGCATGCGCGCGGGATTGAAGTTATTCCGTCGCTTGATATGCCTGGTCATGCCCGCGCAGCAATTGTTGCTATGAATGCGCGCTACAAGCGGCTTATGGCAGAGGGTAACTCAGATGCTGCACATGAATTCTTATTGGTAGATAAAGAAGATAAAACCCAATATGAAAGCGTTCAATTCTATTCAGATAACACCATAAACCCCTGTTTAGATAGCAGCTATCATTTTATCGAAACCGTACTTACTTCTGTGAAATCACTGCATGAAAAGGCCAGCGTTCCGTTGACGCACTTCCATGTTGGCGCCGATGAAACCGCCGGTGCTTGGGTGAAATCCCCTGTATGCGCTGCGAAAGGTCAAAAGGCGGATGAAATACTGCCGGCTTTTGTTACCGAAGTGCAGAAAATTGCGCAAAAGCACAATATAGCAATTGGTGGCTGGAGCGATGGCATGGAAAAAGCCGTAAATACACTGGATAACAGCAGCGCGTATACCAACGTTTGGCATCTTCTTGCTGCGGGTGGAGAGAAAACAGTATCGCATTTCGCCAAGGAAAATATTCCGGTAGTACTTTCGTTTCCAGACGTGCTTTATTTTGACTTTCCTTACCAAAGCAATCCTTATGAGCCTGGCTATTACTGGGGTTCACGGGCAACCGATACCGAAAAAGTATTTTCTTTTATGCCCGAACAGCTGCCGCTTCATGCCGAGTTATGGACCGACCGAATGGGCCACAGTTACAGCAGTACTGCTGAGGCCGACACATCATCAGTAATCGGTATTCAGGGGCAGCTGTGGTCAGAAGTCACCGTAAATCAAGATGCCGTGGAATATATGGTGTTTCCCCGACTATTGGCCTTGGCTGAACGGGCCTGGCACTACGCACCGTGGCAACAAAACGCGAAAGCACTTCATGAAAAAGGCGCTTTAGTAAACCAGCAGGCAAGCGACTGGCGAGCGTTTGAGTTAGCGTTATTTAACCGCCATGCACCCGCGCTAGTGCAGCAGGGAGTGAATGTGCGTGTACCTACGCCAGCAGCGGTAATTAACAATGGTAAGTTACATATAAAGCCAGTGTCTGGTCTTACGATGGAGTACTTAACTTCAGGTAATAAGTGGGAAACCTTTACCGCTCCTGTTGAAGTGAAGGGGATGGTAACTGTTCGCGCTAGAATTGCGGGAACACAGCAAATGAGTCGACAGGTGCAGCTGTAAGCGCCTGTTTTTATTGGTTAAAATGACAGCGTTGTCATATTTTTACCAAGTGCATCTATGCATTTATCTATACTGAGATGTTTAAATGAGCTCTGATTTATTTTTTATTGGCATAGACGGTGGTGGCACCAAGTGCCGAGCACGATTAGAAGACGTTGACGGAAATGTCTTGGGTGAGGGCGTAAGTGGCCCCGCCAATATTATGCGCGATAGCGATTTAGCTAAAGCGTCGATAGTAGATGCGATTAATATCGCTATTTCGAATGCAGGGAACGCCAACACATCTGAGCAAATTTCGCTGTCGCAGTGCGTGGTAGGCGCCGGTCTAGCTGGCGCAAATATTGAGTCTGCGAAGCAACAGTTTGAACAATGGCAGCACCCGTTTCATTCGCTACACGTGTTAAGCGATTTGCACGCCGCATGCGTTGGAGCACACAACGGAAACCCAGGAGCAGCGATAATTATTGGTACAGGTTCATCGGGCACCATGTGGCAAGGTGAATCTTTTCAAGATGTTGGTGGGCACGGTTTTCCTATCGGCGACAAAGCCAGTGGGGCTTGGCTAGGCTTAAAGGCCGTTCAGCACACGCTATTGTGTTTAGATGAGTTGGAAGAAAAGGATGAACTTGCAGCAGAAGTGTGTAACGCCCTGCAATCATCATGTACCCAAGAAATTGTAGCGAAATGTGCGGAATTTAACACCCATCACTATGCCGCCTTGGTAGAACGTATGCTGCCTTTGCTATACACAAAGCAAAACAAGGTTACCGCACTTTTTGAAGAGGGTGCCGTTTACATTGAGCGTATGGCAAAGCGACTTCTTGCAGATCACAACCATTGTTTAGCCATGATAGGTGGGCTTAGCAATGTTTATTCAGCCTATTTTTCAGAATCCATCAAAGCGCGTTTAGTACCCTGCAAAGCTACGCCGCAGCAAGGTGCTATTTATCATGCAAAAGCCGCGTTTAATCACAAAGAAGGTGAGAAATGAGTTTATCTATAATGGCAAAAGAAGCCAGAGAGTTTCCGTCAGTTATTGCGCAGCAGTTAGATAAGAATGATGAAGCGATCAGTCAGTTAGCGGGTAGATTACAGCAACTAAACCCTAACTTAATTTACATTATTGGTCGCGGTTCGTCAGATCATGCCGGCGTGTTTGGAAAGTACCTATTTGAAACCGAAATGGGTATTCCAGTGTGCAGTGCCGCCCTTTCAATAGCAGGCATATTCAAACGCCAATTGAATTTGAAGGGGGCAGTAGCTTTTATCATCTCTCAATCTGGTCGCAGCCCAGACATACTAAAGCAAACCGAGTCGGCCAAAAACGGCGGGGCGTTTACGGTTGCTTTCGTGAATGATGAAACATCGCCATTAGCCGAGCTGGCTGATGCCGTTATTCCTTTATCTGCCGGGGAAGAAAAAGCGGTAGCGGCTACTAAAAGCTTTTTAGCAACGCTGTCGGCGCTTCTTCATTTGTGTGCCCGTTGGAGCGAAAATACCTCGCTATTTAATGCGCTAAAAGCCATGCCTTCGCAGCTAGAGGCAGTGATCAATGCGCCGTCACAGCTAACAAAAGCCCATTTAGAAAATACGCGAAACACCATTGTTTTAGGGCGCGGCTTTGGCTATGCGGTTGGGCGAGAAGTAGCGCTTAAATTAAAAGAAGTATTGGGTATACATGCCGAAGCGTTTAGCAGCGCAGAGTTCATCCATGGCCCAGTGACGTTAGTTGAGAAAAAGCTGAAGCTTATTTCGTTAAACATAGAAGATGAGAGCGCACCTTTTCATCAAAACATGGTGCAAGATGTGAGATCCCGTGGCGGTGAGTGCATAGATCTGCAAGGGGGAGTAACGTCTTCACACCCAAGGCTGGACGCACTTTTACTAATGCAACGCTTCTATCTGGATATAGAGAAAATTGCCGTTGAATTAGGTTTGAACCCAGACACGCCTCCCGGATTAAACAAGGTAACGAAAACCCAATGAAGACCATTATTCTGGCTGAAAAGGTACTGATGAACGGTGCCTGGCAGCATAATCAGGTGCTAAGCATTGAAAAGGGTGTGATAGCTGACATTGCACCTCTTTCTTACTTCAAAAAAGACGCGACGGCGACAATCAACGAGCGCATACGCGGTGCAGTTATTCCAGGCTACATCGACACGCAGGTAAATGGTGGTGGGGGCGCAATGTTTAATCATGCTCCCACGATTGAAAGCATAAACGCGATGGCCGAAGCACACCTGAAATACGGCACCACCACATTGTTCCCAACGCTTATTACCGACGATATAGACACCATTGAGCAAGCGGCAGATGCAGTAAGCGAGGCCATATCACAGGCGCACCCCAGTGTTGAGGGGGTTCATTTCGAAGGGCCGCACCTTTCTGTTGAGAAAAAAGGCGTGCACTTGCCACGCTATATTCGCGCACTTTCAGATCGTGAACTGGCAACCTATACCCGAAGAGATATTGGGCAAGTTCTTATCACCGTTGCGCCTGAAAACGTGCCTTGCGACATCATCCGAGATTTGGTGGGGCAAGGAGTTATTGTCGCATTAGGGCACTCAAACGCACCGTTTGAAACCGTGCAGAATGCATTGGACGCTGGGGCATCAGGCTTTACCCACCTTTATAACGCCATGTCGCCACTGACTTCCAGAGAGCCTGGAATGGTGGGGGCGGCGCTACTTAACAACAGCGTGTGCGGGATAATTGTGGACCATCATCACATTCACCCGAAAGCGGTAGAGCTGGCTTATAAGGTGAAAGGGCCGCATCAATTAATGCTAGTGACTGACGCCATGGCCCACGTGGGCGCAAGCGACGATACCATCGCGTTCTTCGATACTCATATCACGCGCCAAGGTAACAAGTTAACCACGCCCGACGGGACGTTAGCCGGTAGCTGTTTAGATATGCACGGCGCAGTAACGAACAGCATTAACGACATCAATATCGCATTAGAACATGCCAGTACCATGGCAAGCGCAACGCCAGCACGCTTCACCAAAATACATGATAGGGTAGGTGAACTAGAGGTAGGAAAGCGCGCTAACTTTTTAGTGATAAACAACGACAATACTCTGTTAGAAGTGTGGCAGAACGGAAGTAAACGCCTTTGCGCTAACTAACAACATAATAATAAATAAGAGATCTTTGCTATGACAACACAAGCTCAGTCGCAAGTACCCAACGCAACAGGAATGGGGCGCTTTGTACCTATTTTAAGTATCGGTTTACTGTTTTTCATTTTCGGCTTCATTACATGGTTAAACGGGGCATTAATTCCGTTTTTGCAAATGGTGTGCGAGCTAACTGAAATGCAAGCGTTGCTTATCGCCTTCTGTTTTTACATCGCTTACGTAGTCATGGCGCTACCCATGGCAAAGATCCTAGAAAAAACTGGCTACCAGAAGGGCATGAGCCTAGGGCTTAGCATTATCGCCGTGGGATGTTTGTTGTTTGTACCTGCCGCGCTGAGCGCCATGTTCCCCGTGTTTTTGCTGGCACAGTTTGTAGTAGGTAGCGGTTTGACCATACTTCAAACAGCATCAAACCCGTTTATTATTCGCCTGGGTAACGAAGAAAGCGCTGCCGCTCGCATTGCTTTTATGGGCCTGCTTAATAAAGCGGCTGGCGTGCTGGCTCCTATTGTTTTTACCAGCTTAGTGTTAAGTGGTTTGCCTGACGTAAACCAAGAGTCGTTAAACGCCATGCCACAAGATGTAAAAGCCACGCTAATTAACGATATGTCTGTATCACTTATTCAGCCTTACGTTGCAATGGCAATCGCATTGGGCGTACTGGCACTGGTATTTATGCGCCTTGCATTGCCAGCCATTAATGATGAGCAAGCAGAATGCGAAACTGCGGAAGCATCGCTTTCCTCAAATAAAGATAAAAAGATCCTGCATTTCCCACACTTAGTATTGGGCGCAATAAGCTTGTTCTTCTACGTTGGAGTAGAAGTTATCGCTGGCGACACCATTGGGTTGTATGGCTCTTCAATTGGCGTAGAAAACGCGACCACGCTAACGTCATTTACCATGATTGCTATGGTTATCGGGTACGCAGTAGGCCTTATTTGTATTCCTCGATTTATATCTCAGCAAACGGCGCTACTAAGCTCTGCGGTATTGGGCGTAGTTTTTACCACATGCATTCTAATGAGCTCAAACACTGATACTGGGATCTCTGAAGTGCTGTGGGGATGGACGGGTGTGCAATCGCTTCCTTTTTTACCTAACAGCGTGACGTGTATTGCGCTTCTTGGCTTGGCAAATGCCATGGTGTGGCCTGCAATTTGGCCGCTGGCGCTAAATAATTTAGGTAAATACACTGCACAAGGTTCGGCACTGCTTATCATGGGGATTGCAGGTGGTGCTATTTTGCCCATGGTTTACGGCGGAGCTAGTGAGCTAGTTGGTGGTCAAAGTGCCTACGCGATCATGCTACCTTGCTACTGCTTTATTGCTTACTACGCCGTATTGGGCTGTAAAAAACAACGCTGGTAAATGCCAGTGTTTTACCGTGTGGCTCACGGTTCAACTGTTTAAAGAAATGCGCTTTTTAGCGCATTTCTTGTTGTTGGTCTGCGCTGCTGCATTAAAACTGGTGCTGTCGCATTAAAGTCGGTGCTGCCACATTAGAAAAGGCAAGTAGCTGCAGTAGTTTGACGAGTCTTCACCAACTCTTAACTTATACTGAATATTTGTATTTCTGATGTTCAGTGTTTGATACATTTGCTTTTTAAATGTATTGATAAAAATTTCCAATTTGTTGCATAAACGTTAGCTCACTATACTCAATTTCGTTTTCTACCTTTCAAATTAAAAAGAGTAAGTGGAATGTCTAGTACCACCGCCCTACACGCAAAGCACCTAGAAGCCGGTGCGAAAATGGTCGATTTCTTCGGCTGGGATATGCCAATTAACTATGGTTCACAAATTGAAGAGCATCACGCTGTGCGTCAAGACGCCGGTATGTTTGATGTGTCTCACATGACCATTGTTGACGTAAAAGGCGCACAAGCCAAAGCGTATCTTCAGTACCTTTTAGCCAACGACGTGGCAAAACTAAAAGACAAAGGCAAAGCGCTATACAGCGGCATGCTTAACGAAGAAGGCGGTGTTGTAGACGACCTTATCGTTTATCACTTCGACGAGACTAACTATCGCCTAGTGGTTAATTCAGCAACGCGCGAAAAAGACATGAACTGGTTAATGAGCAAAGCAGAAGGCTTTGACGTAACCATCACCGAGCGCCCTGAATTTGCCATGATTGCCGTACAAGGCCCTAACGCAAAAGAAAAAGCAGCCACTTTGTTTAGCGCAGCGCAAAAAGAAGCGGTAGCGGGCATGAAGCCATTCTTCGGTGTACAAGCAGAAGACTTGTTCATCGCCACTACAGGTTACACCGGTGAAGCAGGCTACGAAATTATGGTGCCAGCTGAACAAGCGGAAAGCTTCTGGCAAGCACTACTAGACGCCGGCGTTAAGCCATGCGGCCTAGGTGCGCGTGACACCCTTCGCCTTGAAGCAGGCATGAACCTGTACGGCCAAGATATGGATGAAACCGTATCACCACTAGCCGCCAACATGGGCTGGACAATTACATGGGAACCGGCTGATCGTGACTTCGTAGGGCGTAAAGCACTAGAAGCGCAGCGCGAAGCGGGTACCGACAAGCTAGTAGGCTTGGTAATGACTGAAAAAGGCGTGCTACGTCACGGTCTTAAAGTGAAAACAGAAAGCGGCGAAGGCGTTATCACTTCAGGTACGTTCTCTCCAACTCTAGGTCACTCAATTGCGATGGCACGAGTACCAAGTGATGTTGGTGAAACAGTAGAAGTGGAAATGCGCAAAAAGTGGGTTACAGTAAAAGTGGTTAAGCCCTCCTTTGTTCGCAATGGAAAAAGTGTTTTGTAAGGCCAAAAGCTTCTAGGCCCCGAAAGTTAACAGAGAATAACAGGAACGATTATGAGCAACATCCCAACTGATTTACGCTATGCCGCTACGCACGAATGGGTTCGCCCTGAAGGTGACGGTGTTTTCACTGTAGGTATTTCTGAGCACGCACAAGGCTTACTTGGCGACATGGTTTTCGTTGATTTGCCAGATGTTGGCGACGCAGTAAGCACTGGCGACGACGTATGTGTTGCTGAATCGGTAAAAGCAGCGTCTGACGTTTACGCGCCAATTTCAGGTGAAATTGTAGCAATTAACGAAGACCTAGAAGATTCACCAGAACTAGTTAACTCTGACCCATACGGCGACGGTTGGCTATTCAGAATTAAAGCTGACGATGCGGCAGAAGTAGAAGGTCTACTAGACGCTGAAGGCTACGAAAACAGCATCGACGAAGAGTAATTCGTTACGCAGTTTTAAAAGAACCATAATTTGAAAAGGGGCATGAAGATAATTCAGCCCCTTTTTAACTTAAAGATTTAACGCGCCCTTGCGGCAACCATTACGAGTGCTTAACAACGTTATGTCGAATACTTCCCCTACATTGGCTCAACTAGAGCAAAAAGATACTTTTATCCGCCGTCACATCGGCCCGGGTAAAGGCGAAATTGAAGAAATGCTGTCTGCCATTGGTGCAAGCTCACTAGACGATTTAATCGAGCAAACTGTACCGGCAGGTATTGCGCTACCTGAGCCACTAAAATGTGGTGAAGGGGCGACAGAAGTTGAAGCATTAAGTGAACTTAAAGCCGTTGCACAAAAGAACAAAATTAACCGTTCTTTCATTGGTATGGGTTACTACGATACACACGTACCAAACGTTATTCTTCGCAACGTACTAGAAAACCCGGGCTGGTACACAGCGTACACGCCTTACCAGCCAGAAATTGCCCAAGGTCGTTTGGAAGCTATTCTTAACTTCCAACAAGTGACCATTGACCTAACTGGCCTAGAGCTAGCATCGGCGTCATTACTTGATGAAGGTACAGCGGCGGCTGAAGCCATGGGCCTTGCTAAGCGTGTGTCTAAGAACAAAAAAGCGAATGCGTTCTTTATTGCTAACGACGTTCACCCGCAAACGGTTGACGTGGTTGAAACTCGCGCTGAAATGTTCGGTTTTGAAATCATCAAAGGTGCGGCAGAAGCAGCAGCAGAACACGACGTATTCGGTGCGCTACTTCAATATCCAACCTCTACCGGTGAAGTGAAAGACATCAGCGACATCATTGCTGCAGTTCAAGCGAAAAAAGGTATTGTGGCAGTAGCCGCTGACCTTATGAGCTTGGTAATGCTTAAGTCGCCTGGCGAGCTAGGTGCAGACGTTGCACTTGGTAGTGCACAGCGCTTTGGTGTACCTATGGGCTACGGTGGCCCGCACGCGGCATTCTTTGCTACACGCGACAGCTACAAGCGTTCATTACCTGGCCGTATTATTGGTGTAAGTAAAGACACCCGTGGTCGCCCAGCACTTCGTATGGCGCTACAAACTCGTGAACAACACATTCGCCGCGAAAAAGCGAACTCGAACATTTGTACAGCGCAGGTGCTGCTAGCCAACATGGCAAGCTTCTACGCGGTATACCACGGCCCACAAGGTCTTAAAACTATCGCTGAGCGTATTCACCGCTTCGCCGACATTCTTGCTACTGGTTTAAACCAGAAAGGTGTAGCTCTACAGCACAGCACGTACTTCGACACGCTAACCGTAATGGTAGACAACAAAGAAGACGTACTAGCAAAAGCCTACGCAAAAGGCATGAACCTGCGTGCTGACCTTGAAGGTGCGGTAGGTGTGTCGCTAGACGAAACCACCACACGCGAAGACATTGTTGCGCTATTCGACGTACTGCTTGGTGAAGACCACGGCCTTACTGTTGAAGGTTTAGACGCAGAAGTAACCACGCAAGACGTAAAATCTATTCCTGAAGGTTTAGTACGTACTAGCGACTTCCTAACACACGAAGTGTTTAACAAGTATCACTCTGAAACAGAGATGCTTCGTTACATCAAGAGCCTTGAAAATAAAGACTTGGCGCTTAATCACTCAATGATTTCATTGGGCTCGTGCACCATGAAGCTAAATGCAACGGCTGAAATGATCCCAGTGACATGGGCTGAATTCGGTCAGCTTCACCCGTTTGCGCCACTAGACCAAGCAGCGGGCTATCAAGAAATGATTGCCGAGCTTAGCGAGTGGCTAATTAACGTAACAGGTTACGACGCGCTTTCAATGCAGCCTAACTCAGGTGCGCAAGGTGAATACGCGGGCCTATTGGCTATTCAGCGTTACCATGAAAGCCGTGGCGAAGGTCACAGAAACGTGTGTCTAATTCCAAGCTCTGCCCACGGTACTAACCCTGCGTCTGCGCAAATGGTTAGTCTTAAAGTGGTAGTAGTAGCCTGTGATAGCAAAGGTAACGTAGACCTTAACGACCTTCGCAAAAAAGCGGAAGAAGTGGGCGATAACCTATCGTGCGCCATGATCACGTATCCGTCTACCCACGGTGTATATGAAGAAACCGTGCGCGAGATTTGTGACATTGTTCACCAATACGGCGGTCAGGTTTATATGGACGGCGCGAACATGAACGCGCAGGTGGGCATTACGTCGCCTGGCTTCATTGGTTCAGATGTGTCGCACCTTAACCTACACAAAACCTTCTGTATTCCACACGGTGGCGGTGGCCCAGGTATGGGACCAATTGGTGTTAAGTCGCACCTTGCGCCATTCCTACCAAACCACACGGTTGTTAATGTAGAAACGGCAGGCAAAGACTGTGGTGCGGTATCGGCAGCGCCATGGGGCAGTGCATCAATTCTGCCTATTAGCTACATGTACATCAAAATGATGGGTAGCGCTGGCCTTCGCCGTGCAACCGAAGTCGCTATTCTGAACGCTAACTATGTGGCTAAGAAGCTAGAAGGGCACTTCCCAGTGCTTTACAAAGGCAACAATGGCTGCGTAGCGCACGAATGTATTATTGACCTTCGCCCGCTTAAAGAAGCAAGCGGTGTGACCGAGCTAGACATTGCGAAGCGCCTAAACGACTACGGCTTCCATGCGCCAACCATGAGCTTCCCAGTAGCGGGTACGCTTATGATTGAGCCAACCGAGTCGGAAGCCAAGTACGAATTAGACCGTTTCATCAACGCCATGGTTAGCATTCGCCAAGAAATTGCCAAAGTAGAAAGCGGCGAGTGGGATGCGACTGACAACCCGCTACACAATGCACCGCACACACTAGCTGACATCTGTGACAGCGACTGGAACCGCAGCTACGACCGCATGCTAGCGGCGTACCCAGCCCCAGAAGTGCACAGAAACAAGTTCTGGCCAACGGTTAACCGTATTGATGACGTTTACGGCGACCGAAACCTGATCTGCTCTTGCCCTAGCATTGAGAGCTATGTTGAGGAGTAGGGTGTTGATGACTATCTGCAATTAAAATTGTGAACGCAACAATTAAGTTTGTGAATAGCTAGATATGAAATAGGCGAACCTTCATGGTTCGCCTTTTTTATTTCTCACTAAATACTTCGAGCGTTCTTTAATCACATAGGTCAATTCGACCATGCTCGGCTTTCATCCGCCTCTTGAGGCTGACGAAATACCCTACAGTTGGTTAGTCACGTACTGCCAACTGTCGGGGCTACCCTCTGCAAGGGGGCTTTTAGAGCAGCTTCATATAGCCCATTATCAATTGGCCTCACAATTCCCAGGTTATGTTCCTTTCATCAGTGGACAGTCACATGTATCTGCACATGAGGTCATACATGAGCACACGATATTACCGGTATTTCAGCCTTTTCTACACCCCAAAACCTATTCCAGCGCATTAGCCAACCTTGAAACGGGGCGTGCCAGTAGTTTACATTCTCGAATGTCGCTGGTAGCCAATAGGATAAACAGTGGCACAGTATTAAGAGCTTGCTCGGCGAGTGTGGAAAACGACGCTAAAACGGTCGGGCGTGCGTGCGTGGCATGTGCAACATCAACTGCCTGCTGGGTGCTTGGTTTGCCTAAAGCACAGCGAACCGCTATTGGAGGTGGCTGTGCAGCGCAGAGACTTAATTTTGCCGAGCGAGATAAACCTTCACCACGATGTAGTGTTGGGGAGCGTGGATGTTCAACTTTCAAGCTTAGCGCATGATGTATGGCGTAGCAGCACCTCTTTACTCGCTTATCAACACATAACGAGTCGCTACCATCATCGGTTGGTAGATACTGGTTTTGCGTCACACATTGGTGCTATTCGCCAAGATAAACTGCGCCACGCATTACGTGCATATTGGGCAACGAGCGCTTCGCCTACGGTACAGCAGTTATTGCTAGACAGCAGTTATCCAGAAACCCTATTCAGGGCCAAGCGGGCCCAGTTTTACCCGTTAAAACATCTATTACTTATTGGTTTGTTGTGGCATTCATGGCGTGAGTTTTGTGAATACAAGCCAAGTAAATGTGTAACCCCCAAGCGTGCAAGTGCCAACGTGTTGAGTGAAAGCGAAACAGATGCCGTCATCCTATATTTGCTTCAACAAGGAAAATCATTACGAGCCGTATCCGAGCAATGTAAGCGAAGCGTTATTTACGTGAAAAAGCTCGCCTTACAAAACAATATCCCCGTTAAAACACGCGCTAAGCGAATATTTGGTTCAGATAGAGCCTTGATTGTTGGGATGCTAAAAGACGGTGCTAAAACGCAGCAAATCGCCAATGAGGTTGATTATTCGGTGGGCGCGGTAGAGCAGGTGCTTTCGCAACATCCAAGCCTTGTAAAAAAACGGCATCAGATGCGTTTTGACGCGCAGTGCCATAAACATCAAAATTGTATTTTACAAGTATTGGCTGAGCACCCGGAATACCATCGCGGTGACTTTCAACGTGAGTGCAGAGCAAGCTACAACTGGCTTTTCAAGCATGATAAAGAGTGGCTTTATAACGTGATGCCTGAGGCTATACCGAGAAGTAAAAGGCGGGGTGGTGTTCGAAACTAAGCCTTGGCTTAGTGATACACTCGGAAGCGCGAAGCGGTGTTGTTGGAGAACTGAAAGTTACGCAAGCGTAAACGTATTACCTCGCCTTTGAAAACACTGTTCCTGTTTTTTTGAAGTTGGGGCAGGTAATATTCCATACTAAGGTGTATTACCGTTAAAGTTCAATAGCTTTTTGATTAAGGGAATAAGCATGACCGAAAAGACAACAGAAGAAAAAGAATACGAAGATAGATTGCGTCGGCGGCTCAAAATTTTGCAGGAGCAAATGAAGCGTGGCAAGGTAAAAATTGCTGAAGGCTTAGATATTGCTGCCAGCCTTAAAGCCGTACACGTAGGGCCTGATGGCGAAGTGAATTTAGATACCGTAGATGGGATCGTTAGAACAATGGCATTGGCTGTTACAGAAATGCATGATCGAGAAGAGCTTAAAAAACTAGCTTCCCTGTCAGAAATTCAAAACTCGTATTTCAATTTCTTTGAACAGAATTTCGGCCACTTTTATAAATTAATGATTGAGCGAAAATTGACACCACATGATGCTGGGAAAGCGGCAATGCAAAGTGATGATTCAATTCGCGAGGTTGTCGAACATCTCGACAAACTTATGGAGTTTATTGGCGAGTTCTGGTCTGAACTTGGAGATATTGCACATGCGCACGTCGAGGATCAACACAACAATATTAAAGGAGTTTTTGGAGGAGATCTTTTCCCTGCACATGATGAAAATATTGCATCAAAATGTGGGATATACACTGACACTATAATATTGCCAGACCCGTTTCTTCGCTCCAAACATATTTTTCAACATTCTAAGCCAGCAGACCAAGCTTATTACATAATTAAGCATGCAATGAATATCCTCCAGTACAAGCTGCTAGCGTGTGCGGAGGTGGATGTTCCTATTGTTGTGGTTTTGCCCGACATCACTGCTATAGAAAAGGAAGAGCGAGAGTTCATTCACGAACTTGGCTTATCTGATTCTTTGAAACACTCAGGAAAACTATTTGGTCGAAAATTTGAGTCAATTGAGGAACTTCTGGATTTTGCTAAAGAGCTAGACACGATTGAAAGAGCTGTAAGTGCCATCAATGATAAATCGAGATTTCTATTTGATACAGAGTGGCAAGGCGATCCGACGAGCCAGTTGGAGCGAGCTATAAATTCACCACACTCTGAACTGATGGGAACAAAGAATCCAGGGCTAATACTTGCTAACCAATCTGTAGGGAGAATGTCTGTTAGTAATGAACTACTAATTAAGTCAAGAAGACTGAAAGGTTCACCCCTAATCGATGCTCCAACATCTTGGCAATATCTAGCATGGAAAATGGAGTATGATGCCCAAGATGTGGAATCAGCCACTAATACCAAAGATCTGCATATTACCAGAGGACTGCAAGACCTTGCTGACGGAGACATGCAGTGGTTGGGCCGAGTTCCCCCTAATGCGCTCATTGATGTTAGAAAGCAAGGTGCTATGGATGAAATAAGGAGTATATTAGGCAAAGGTGTGCATGAATTGACTTCGAGCAACCCTAACAACTTTCATCGCACTAGGGACCAGATTTTCGACAACATAAATGAAGCATTTGAAGGTCATAAGGCTAACATTAAGGCCCTTAGGTCAAAGCAATGGAAATTTGCTGGCTCAGATATAGGCTCTTGGCTTGTCACGGGCACTTTGGGAATTACTGCCGCTGCGACTGGAGCTCCTATATGGGCTTTAGCTGCGTTAGGAGCAGACCAAGTTCTTGGGGCTCCAAAGTTAAAGGAGATACCCTCTTCAATTAAAGAGCTAATTAACGAAAACAAGAACATAAATACGTCGCCAGTTGGTATGTTGTTTAACGTAAACAAACGACTTAAGTAATAAATTCAGCTGACTTCGGTAGTTGCGATGTAAAAAACGCCGTTCTTGAGTGTTATAATGACTCATTCGCTTGGTATTAATTTTTATGAATCAAAGGGTTGCCGTCGATGAATTCAGAGTATTGCAAAATACCTTCTGCTAGCTTTATTAATAATGTTATTAGCAAGGAGTTGGCTTTAAATATTAAGATAGAAAACGTCGTAAGCCAAAAAATGGTAGCGTGGAACCCTGAATTTGAAGAAAAATACAGTACATCAGCAGACCTATCATTTCGGGAGGCGCTAGGCAATTTTTATCAAGGTATAGGTGTGTATATGATTTGGGAAGTTGTGGAAAATATAGTTTATGAAAATAACTACAAATTAGAATGTGTTTATGTTGGTAAAGGTCATGTTGAAGATAGAATGCTCGTGCATAAGAAAAAAATGAGCTCAAACCAATGTGATTTTTTTATATCATTTTACGAGTGTGAAAATAGGATTGCTAAGTACCTAGAACAAGTGATTTTAGACTTTTATCCGACTCGGCTTAATAAGGCCGAAAACACAGCAAAGACCAATGTTAATAATGAAAAATTATATGCAATAATCGACTCTGATGAAGCATGGTTCGGAGTTGGTCACGAATCTGCCTGCAAATACGCATCAAAAAATAGTTAATAAATTATCTAAACGGAAAATTTACAGTGGAAGAGCGCTCCTTTAGTACAAAGAAGGCTTTGTAGTAATAACGTGAAAATATTGACCCGATAAATAGTCTTGGTTTTATTCACAAATTTGATTGTTCTTATCCAGTTGGTTGAATATGACAATTGAAGTTAACAACTCTAGTGTATAACCAGAGGCGAGCTTAGGTTCGCCTTTTTATAGCAAAGATATTACTTCTGGAATTCAGCTGTGAGCGGAGGGGCTGTTTCGAAAATGCGGGGTAGGGACTGTAGAAATAGTTGAGAAAGCCCATTTACAGCCCGAGCTGTCCACCGATAAAGAGGACAACCCGGCGCTTGTGCAGTACTTAAACAACAATTATTGTCAAATACGGCAGCTAGACGACAGGTACTACTACAAAAGATAAAGTGAAAAGTAGTATTGGTGCACACGAAGGAGATACTCGTCACCCCAACAAATGACTGGTGACACTTACCAAAAATTAACTGTGATACATGTATGCAGCGTGGCAGTTTATAGCCAAGTGAAAGCAGCGAAAAAAATTGTAATTAACCGACATAGAGGAAGATATTCTATTCAGGCGGCACGCTGATGGGGGCTAGCCTAGTTTTTACTGGTACGGCAGCAAGTGGGGAAAGGTGCGGTTGTTGGTTGACTTGTAGTACCCCACTAATTTAATGTGTTGCATATTGTATATTATTTGTGCATAATGCGCGCCCTGCTTTTAGATAGGACAAGTCCAATGGCTCTCGTTAAAGATATAGTTAAAAGCGCTAAGCTAGATAAAAATTACGGTTCCAAGAGGAGAGGAAATCCTAGGAATTCTGACAACTTCATCGGTTCTGGTGACCGTAGGTCACGTCGCGCGAACAGTTCTGATAGCCAACAAGAAGAAAAAAGAGTACAGTTTAGCTACTACGTTGGTTTGGAATAATACTAGAAGTATTTTAAATGGATTTAAAAAACGCCCAAATGGGGTATTTAAGGCTTCGCTTAAAATCTGCGGGCGACGTAGAACTCGAGCTAGATGAAAACTTCGATGAAATAATAAATAGTTGGAATTCGTCTACTCGTGTATCACCAATTTTTTGGTACACGGAAACTTCAGAGGGCGCGGAATTTCCCGTTCAACTCAAGAAATTTATTCTATTTGCTGGCCCAATTTACCCCCCAAAACTCTTCCAGCACGTACCACTATCTGAAGATACAGATTTCTATCTGACCTATGGCATATATAACTGTATCGTAACTACAAACGATGAGCTACTGCTAGAGCAGATTGAAGGTTTTTTAGCGTCTAACAATGTGGCTTATGAGAGGTGGAAGGCCAATAGCGGTTATTATCCCACATCGAACATAATACAATCGCTAGTTCACGGTGTAGAAACGTCTTCGATAAATGAATTGCTTTCTGGTCTTTATCGACGAAGTGTTGGTGATGAAGTTAGTGTTGAGTTATCGGAATTTACTGCTTTGGCTGCTTCTGCGATTAATAGAGCGAGTATTTATCGTGAGGATATTTTTGCTTCATTGACAAAACTAATAAAAATGGTTGAAGCAGAGGTACTATCAGGTTTGGCTGAAAACTCGGTCGAATCCGTGAACAACTACCTAACCAAGGCAAATGCAGCGCTTTCGCGTTTTGCTTCTCAAACATTCTCGGGAACTTTCCCAATTCCACATACTGAATGTCATTTTTGGTGCCATTCACTTTTAGGGACTGGCTTAGCAAACTATGGCCTTTTCAACTTTGTAAGTGAAATAGACTCAGTGTTAACTGAAAACAGCTTGTCATCGAAACTAATCGCTGCTGCAAAACTGACTGGTAAGAATGCGCCTGATTTAACAAGAAAAGAAAACTCAAAAATCCCATTTTGGGAAGAAACATCTAGCCAACTAACTTTAAAAACTAGCGAATCGTCACATCTGACTACATTACCATACTATTCAGGCCGCGATGGCTTTCTGAGCGAACACAACTTCATTAGTGCGCCCTTAAAAACAATTAATAAGTGTGCAAATGAAAAATGGAGTTTGCTTACACTGACCCATGAACTATGTCATATAGCAATGAAAGGGCCGCTTTCAATGCTTTTACCAATTAAAGACTTCGATATTGATGAGTTTGAATATGGATATGACGATGCATGGGAGTTAATAGAGCAGCAAGGTAAAAATAATGACCTACTGAGCCGTATTCGCGAGGTTTTCTTGAAGTCTATAGTTGGTTACCACCAAAAAACACCAAGTAAATCTATTGGGAAAGGAAAAGAGCGCTATCAATATGCTAGTGTTAACACTATCGAAGAGCTTATAGATATTATTGAATATGAAAGTAAGGACATTGAAGAAATTTTAGTGCATATACTCGATTATTTAATATTCTACGCAGGTGATGAAAAAAGGTACATTAGGGGTATATGGAGTACTTGGGCAGTCGTTCCTGATGCTTTCAATAAAATAGAAGAGTATTTGATTAGAACAGTAAGCGCTTTAATAAGCGCTAAATTAGCAAGTCATAGCAAAAATAGCTTTGAAGATATTAAAGCCATACTCAATAGGGAGTTAGCGTCATTAAAAGACGACGACTTTGGTTATATTGACGAAGCAAAAAAAATAATTGAAGCTCAATGGGAGCAAATAGTCGTAACAGTAACTTCTCTCATCCCTATAATAAAGATCTGTAGATTTATCTTATATGATAGTAAATACAGGGATTTTTATCCAAAAGATGTAATCAATAAATCGGATTATCCTAAATTAGTTCTAGGTCAGAGAAAAATACCTAACTCAATTGATTTTATTAATTTTGCAATGACAAACAACAAAACAGTTGATGTCGAGTCATATTATATATTGACCTGCTTAGCTTTTTGCTTGGAGGCTTAGCGATGTGGACTGGTAATGTCTATTGGGTTCCAAAAAAAAATCAAAAAGAATTTGAGGGCGAAGATTTTCTCAAATCAAAAAAGATAAAAAAAGAGAGTCGCGTATCTTCTTCCTGGCGAATCTACACTTACATATCTTCAGAGCCTCTTCTTTTGCGAGACAAAACTGATAAAGCAGCGCCATATGAGTACATGTTTGCAATATCTATTTCAGAAAATAATAGAATGGTAATTGTTTCACAATATGCAGTCGTGTTGGAAAAATTAAAAGAAATATCTCCATTTTCAAAGGTTTGCAGAGCTGCTAACTCAGTTCACTATAAGGTAGATGACTTTGTAAAGTTTTATAGTGAAAGATATCGTGCCTTCCTGTCTGAACCTGAAAATAAAAGTGACGTTTTAAGTGTAAAGGTGCTAAAAACTGATGCACAAATAAAAGAGATTGGCCATGATCTTGATTCTATTTCATTATCAGGGAAAGACTTAGTTACATCTAAGATTTTCAGAGAGACGATAAACGTATCCTTTTACACTTCGGTTACGTTAGACTTTACCGATAATAAAAGTGTCAATCTGACAATAAGGAATAACGGTAAAATACTTTTGTCAGACATTTCACCATCTAACTTTTATTACATAAACCAAATTCTATCGATACTTATGCAGCATGGCTTTGTAGTTGAGGACCTATTATGAGTTCATTTCTTTCAGCGGATGATTGGGAATTAGAATCTAATCAGATCGACTTTTTGGGTGAGAAGATTGCAGCAGGAAATATTACTATTTTCCTTGGAGCAGGCGCTTCATATGACTTTAAGTTGCCGAATTGGGATGGGTTGATTAATAATATGGCTAAAGAGTGCGCTATAGATTACGATAAGAAAGAGCTGTTGAAGAGTGCAAGTAAGATAAAAAAAGAAATCACTTCCCAAGGTAAAGACTTTATTGATGTACTTCATAGAGCAATATACAAAGAGTATGAAGATGACTTTGGAAAACTGAGGGGCAGTCATACGCTTAATTCTATTTACGCTACAATAGCTTCAGCGAAGAGAGCAAGTGCACAAGTCGTAGTAACTCTCAACTATGATGATGTAATAGAAACTTTCTTGAGGTTTCATGGCCTTATTGTTCAAAGTATTTATCCAGGATGTCTAGTCAAAGAAGACGCTGACGTATATGTCTATCATCCTCATGGATTTGTTCCTTACAATATAAAAAGCGCAGTGTCTAAGCCAGAAGAAATTGTTTTAACTCGCGCTGATTATATTAAAATCTTCGCAAATACAGATAGTGAGTGGGATATTTTGATATTGGAACGATTAATAACTTCAACTCCAATTTTTGTCGGGCTAGGTGAGGATGACCTTAATTTGCTAAGATTGTTTCAACGATTGACTGCACATGATAAGAGAACCAGAAGTTCACCTTACATAGGGATCTCCTTTAAGAAAAACAGAAGTGATGAAACTGAAGATGCTTGGAACGAAAACAATATTTATTGTAAGGAAGTAGAAAACTACGAGGATGCAATTGCAAAATTTCTTTATTCATGTTGCCAAAAAAGCGCTGAAATAAGAAAGATTTAATGGACTATTTTGAATTAGAATATAGAGAGTATAAACGACCTGTACTGCCCACTGTGTCAGTCCTTACTTCAATATTTTTATGTTCAAGTGATGAGTTATTTTTGCGCTTCATATGGAAAAATCGAAGTAGCGATAAATTATATAGTCGCTGCATTTAGTAACGTCCTGTATGGCTCCAAATTGCGGTACAAAAGCATCATTTTTGCACCCGGAAAAGTCTGCTTGTTAGGGTACGCCAAAATCTTATAGTTAATTGCGGGCTCAGTAATGCAGGCAATGACTTTGACATTAATTTTTCTCACGTTTCTCACTTTGGCAGTATAAAATTTACGTTCAAGCCTCAGTACCCGCCCCATGCTGCGTTAATGGTCTGCCCCGCCACTCTTTTGTAATAACGTTCTCGAGGAAGAGTATATGGAGGCAACTATTCAAGTTTAGTGCACTTCTTAAAACGCTGAAAGAACGTTACCGCCTTCGTTTTGGTTTGCTTTTGCATTTGTCGTGTATAGATATTTGTGTGAGTAACTGTGGTGCCCTTGGTAAGGATTGGTAGCCTTGAGTACAGATGCTTTTATGGTTAGTCTACTGGCTTTTAAGAATGGAAACTCATTGAGTCAAGGTCCGCTCTCGTACCCAGCAGCCGTCAGGCTTTGAAAACATTAACTGAAGTGATTGGCACAAAAAATGTTCAGGGCAATGTAACAATTCGGTTTCTATAGGTGTGTGATTCATAGAGATCGTTTCAATATACTATGAGTCTATGAACAAAGAAATTAAACAGCGTTTACAGTGGATTAAGTTTTACGAAGAGACCAATGATGCGGGCCTAGTTTGTCGTCGGTGTGGAATATCTAGGCCCACTCTTCGAGAGTGGTACAAGCGATACAAAGAAAAAGGACTGGTCGGTCTACAGGACGTTTCTAGACGCCCGCACAGCTCCCCGAACACTAAAATTAATAATCGAATTGAAGAGTGGATTCTCAAACTCAGAAAAGATAGAAAACTTGGTGCCAGAAGAATTCAAAATGCGCTTCTTCGCGAGCTTAATTTTCAGCTATCGCTTGCTTCAATTCACAAAGTGCTGACCAAACATGAAGTAAAACCAATAGTTTTTCAGCGGAAGAAAAAAGACTTCATTCGATGCCAAAGGCCGATTCCAGGTGACCGAGTTCAGATGGATACATGCAAAATCGCTCCCGGGATTTATCAATATACTGTTGTTGACGATTGCTCTAGATATCGCGTGTTAGACGTTTTTAAACGCAGAACAGCAGCGAATATTCTAACCTTCATCGATAAGGTAATAGAAGAAATGCCATTCCCGATACAGCGAGTCCAAACTGATCGCGGAACGGAGTTTTTTGCCGAGAAAGTACAGCTCAAATTGATGGAGCATGGCATTAAATTTCGCCCCAATAAGCCAGGCTCACCTCACTTAAACGGCGAAGTTGAAAGGTCACAAAGAACTGACAAAGAAGAGTTTTATTCGACCGTTAATTTGGATTTGGAAGAACTCAAAAATGAAACGTTACCTGAGTGGCAGCATTACTACAATTGGCAACGCGCTTACGGCTCATTCAAAGGTAAAGCTCCAATGGATGTAGTATGTGAACGCCTTGAAAAAACACCGCTTTGGGAGGACGTTCACGCTAACTACGAAACTGAAAATGAGCGCATTCAGCTATCGAATTATCAGCGTGATCTTCAACTGCGAAAAGTGAAATGATGTCTATGAATCACACACTATAGGTCATTCTCTCTTCATACCCCAAATACCACCATCCATCACAAGCATCTTAACCAACCCGCTTTCATCGTCATTCTCAAAACGAACACTACTCCCATTCTTAGCAAAAAATCGACCGCCGCCCTCATGAAAATACTCTTCATTTTCAACATAAGGTAAGGCATTAAGCACAAATCCATGGGCTGTTTTTTCTAGCGCCACATCAACACTCACAGGGTTAGTTACCACGTAGGTTCCAATGTATTTACTTAATTCCTTTTGGCTTATGGGTACTAACTTCCTAACCTCAGCTTCCGAGTAGCCTACGTTTAACGCTTCTTTCAAGCGTATCTCTAGTTCAGTTATTAACTGCCTACCGTTGTTGCCGTTCGTCATAATGGCGTAGCCGTTGCCGGTATCTAGTTCAAGGTATAGCTGCGACATAAACCCAGCATCTGCGCCACCGTGACCAAAGCCTAAAATTTCACCGTTATCATCCATATTGATAAAAAAGCCTATTCCTACATTAGGCGGCTCAGTACTTGGCGTATTGTTGGTTAACATTTCTTGCGCGGTGGCTTGCGATATCCAGTCTGTTTTCTGCCCTAAATACGCGTTACGAACGCCGCTTGCCAATTTCAACATGTCTGATGGCGTACTCCACATGCCTGCTGCTGCTAATGTGGCGTAGGTATGGGCGCCCCCCTTAATTGGCGCACCGTCGCCGTCATACGGCGTAGCCATATTATTTGATAAGTTGGTCGATATGGGTTGTTCGAAACCAGAACGCGTCATGCCTAAAGGTTTAAACAAAAGCCGCTGTGACATAGTTGGCAGGGGCTCGTTAGCTACGTCTTGCAAGGTAAGCTGAGCAAGCGTAGTGCCGCCACCCGAATAACGCATTTGCGTGCCAGGTTGAATATTAACAACAACGGCATCGGTATTGGCGGGAAATGCACCTTCTAGCACCTGCTTCAAGGTCGGTACGGGTTCGCCAGCTGCGTAACCAGGAAAGCCATGTACTGTGGTACCTGCCGTGTGACTCAATAATCTGCGCAATGAAACAACGTCTTGCCCAGTCCATTCGTGTTCAGGCAACTGCCAGCTGGTGAGTAAGGTACTAACATCTGCATCTAAATCTAGCGGGTTATCTTGGCGGTACTTCATCAATACTGCCGCAAATGCGGGTTTTGAAATACTGCCCGCTTGGAACACCGTGTTTTCATCAATAGCCAATTCAGTGGTTAAATCTTTTACGCCGCTTTGCATGGTCCAAGCTATTTGCCCATTTCTCATAAACGCGACAGACACACCGGGCACATCATAATTCGCTTGTCTTTGCTCTAAAGATTGGTAATCAACCTCTTGCCCTTCAATTCGAATGCGTTCAGTTAGCCCAGTTTTTAAAAGGTTGGCTTCTTTTGATTCTGCGGCAGCAGAAGGGGAGGCGGGCAAGGTTTCAGGCTCACAGCCCAATAACGTAGCTAAACAAAACGAAAGTGTTAAAGAGGAGAAGAGCTTGATTGATGTCATTATGTGTATTCCATTACGAGTGAGCGTACCAGAGTACGTTCCTACTATTATTCGGTCAATGCTGACGATTTTCTAGTTCAGGCACTTGATAGCTAGTCGCCTGTACCTTCCGCAATCTTCTTTCGCAAGTTAGCTAGCCGCGTTTTATAAGCACCATTTTCAACATTTTCTTCATAGCTCATTGCTAGCGCTTTCTCTCGCATTTCAAGTGCCATGGCTAAATCGCCGTTAGCTTCATAACCGTCTGCCAGGCTGTCGTAGGCATCAGATTTGTTAGGGAAGCGAGCTATATTTTTCTTAAAAATTGTAATGGCAGAGTCAAACTCTTGGTTGTTTAGCGCCGCATAACCCGCGTGGTTTACGGCTTTATATTCTGGCTTTGCTTCAAAAGCGTATTTTGCAGAAAGGTCTTTATAGTATTGCTCTACCGCAGGAATACCTTCTTGTATTATTGCACCTGTTGGGCGTAACGAATTTAGCTGCTTTTGAAGCGCCAAGCTCATACCTGCAAGCGCAGTCGTATTGTGGCTTTCAGATGTGTCTAGCTCCGTGTCAAAGGTAAGCCCTTTTCGTTCGCTGCTATTTAGTAGTTCAACGTAACGTTCGTATGCGTTTAGCATGTTTCCACCTTCGTTACCCATATTTATGTATAGATATTTGTTAAGGTCGCTATCTGACGCAAAGAACGCTTTTGCCTCTGGAAATATCACTTCTTCGTGCCACCACAAACTTGGGCTGAATGCGAAGTAAGCTTGAAAAAGTTCAGGCCGCTCTTGCAGTGCGTATAAGGTAAAAAGGGCGCTTAATGAATGCCCAGAAACGATCGCGTAGTTATTGGTGCGATAGTTTGCCCCTACGTAAGGCTTTAGTTCTTTTTCTAGAAAGTCTAAAAAGTTGTCGGCACCACCAGATATTCCCCACTGGTTGTAGCTTTCATCATAGGTAGGTGTGAAGTCTCGCGTGCGCTCGGTGTTGGTAATACCGATAACAATCATTTCCTGCGCCATTCCAGACTGATTTAGCAGATCAAGCGTGCCTACGGTATGGGCAAAATTACGCTGTCCATCTAGCAAATATAAAACTGGGTAGGTGGTGTCTTTGTAGCGGGAATAGTTATTAGGTAAGTGAATAAGCAGTTCTCGCGACTCATTCAAAACTTCTGACTTTATTGTTGTATCTACGGCCTCGCCACGTACTTTGGCGTTTACGTGAAAGCTAAGGCTTAGGGTAAATACGGCGCCGATAAAAACGCAGGCAAGCTTTTGATACATTTGGAATTCCCTTTCTCGCTATCAGGTGCGAGTTTCTTTTTATAATTGAATTTACCTAAGCTGTCATAGTCACTCAAACTTGTCAAAAAATCACCAAGTCATTAATTGGCAAGCATTAACTTTTCAATAGATTGCTCGATGATAGTTCGCAAGTTTTGTTTGTCCTGAGCGGGCAAATAGCGCGTATGAGCATTAATAAACTCAGGTGTTAAATAGATGCGTTTAATTGCAGCGTTTATACGCTTTATGTGCTCTGCACCCTGAGGAGTATTGGGCAGATAACGTGGCCTGATACATAGTCAGGGTTATCTGCAATAGAGTAACTGCGTACTTTAATAGGCATGTTCTCTCCAAAACTTCTGTATAAAGTTGCTGGAAAAATGAGTGCAAAATCAGACTTTCCTTTTGAAAACATTTCCATAAAGCGAGAGTAATAAATATCATTTGCTATACGAAGGATTTGCTCTCGATTAACTTGCTTTAGATCGTCGTCTATCCTTTCACCGAATGAGTATTCTTCTGGTAACACAATAAAAGAGTCTGGAAAGGTTTCTAATACGTGAGATATGCTCAGTATTCGGCCTTTTTCATCTAAAAATTCCTTTTCTATTGGTGGCAGTGAAGCCAGTTGGTAAAAACGCTGTGTCTGGAAAAAGCTAAGCGGTAGTGAGTAAAGGTGATTTTTTTCGCGTTCAGGTGCTTTTATTTTATTAAGTACGCAAATGTTTTCGCCATGCTGCATATACGCAAAAGAACGCACAAGTGGAACATGAAGCACGGGATCTGTATACCCTATTTCATCAACTAGCATTTGTACCGTATCGACAGAAGTAGAATAGGGATTGCCTTGCAGATTTACCCTTTCAGTAAGAAATGCATTGTCTGCGTGAAACGCCAAAACATTATTCTGCTCAATGCTGTCACTCGAACTTGCATGAGCAAGTTTCACTAATGTTATTAAAATGAATAGTCCAACCCTGAACAACTTTTTACTCCTTGGCAAAACCTCAACGCTCGTCACTTTGTCTCGTGTTAAACGTACTATTATTTTGTGACTCTATTAGGAAAGGTAACAGCGTTTAATTTACGTAGTTTTTAAGCGCGGCTTCTACGATTTGATCAATTTACCATCTTTTTAATGTGTTTTTATGAATATTAGAAAGGTTTTGACGCGCGACTAACGAGAAATTTAGCCCTGTGTAATTAAATTCTGTAAAGGGAGTAAAAAAGCCGCAATCAGCAACGTGATGCGGCTTTCCGAGCTGGGCTGACTAGGCAGCCTTATAGAGCAATTGCGTAAAAGGGGTTAGCTAGAACGATCCTCACTCATAGCTGCCTGTTCAAATACCTTAACTCTAGACATATGATCACCTCCTCATCTTCGTTGCTAAAACTACTTGGAAAATAACATAGGCGGTATTTTAGTAAAGTGTCGCTGCATTAAAGAAAGTTTAGGAAAAGCGAGCACAACTCAAAAACACGAATAGCGAAACCAAGTCGATAATATAAACCTGTTTAATTAAATCTACGTAACCAATGCTAACTGAAACCCTTTGCGCCGCCCGTTTACGTGCAATTAACGTCTTAACGTGCAACCAGCAGTACGCAAACCCTCGAAAAGGCTAGAACTTAATGCAAACAACAAGCACGCACAAAACCAGCAAGAGTCGGAAAGGCGCACTATTGGTTACGCTCTTTGCCACCTCTTTTTTTACCTTTGCTCAGTCGAACACATCTGAACAAATTGAAATGAAGGGCAGTATGGGCACTACTGTAAAGGGTAATGTTCAGGCGTCCTTCGATAACCCCTGGGCCATGACATTTTTGCCAGACGGGCACAGCTTGGTAACGGAAAAAGCTGGCACTCTATGGCTGCTTGATGAAAACCAACAGAAGCGTTTTGCTGTTAGTAATGTTCCAAGTGTTACTGCGCGCGGGCAAGGCGGTTTAGGTGATGTCATTATTCACCCTGACTTTGTGTCGAATAACACCATTTACATTTCGTACATTGAACGAGATGAAAAAGACGATGCGTTCAGCGGTGCGGTGATAGAGCGGGCCACGCTTACCTTATCTGATAGTGGTGCGAAGTTGACTGATAGAGAGCTAATTTGGCGTCAGTCGCCGAAGGTGACGGGGAATGGGCATTACTCTCACCGCATGGCGTTTTCACCTGATGGCCATCTGTTCATTACCTCGGGTGAGCGCCAGAAATTCACGCCAGCACAAAATATGGCGATGAACTTAGGTAAGGTGCTGCGCTTAAACGACGACGGTAGCGTGCCTGAAGATAATCCGTTTTATGGTCAAGGCAACGTAACAGAACAAATCTGGACGTTAGGTCACCGCAATCCGCTAGGCATTGATTTTGATGAGAAAGGTAATTTATGGGCTCATGAAATGGGGCCGCGCCATGGCGACGAACTTAATATTATTGAACGAGGTCGCAACTATGGTTACCCAGCGGTGTCGCAGGGCGACCATTACTCAGGCGTGAAAATACCTAACCACGAAGACTACCCCATCTTTAAGTCGCCTGAATTGGCATGGGTGCCTGCCATTAGTCCTGCCGGTTTCATCATTTACAAAGGCGATAAGTTTAGCGACTGGAAGGGAAATGGTTTTATAGGCGGTTTGTCTTCAAAAGCGCTGGTTCGAGTTGCATTTAATAAAGACGATGAAGGCAACTGGAAGGTGGAAGAAGCAGAGCGCTACGAATGGGGTAAGCGAGTACGCGAGGTTGAGCAAGACAGTAAGGGCAATATCTATGTGCTTGAAGATAAAGAAGGCGGAAGGCTGATAAAACTCAATTCACTAAACTAGACGCTATGTAAGCAGAATGAGCCTTAAACATAGGCTTTGAGGGCACATAAATGCACATCGATAAGTGACGATAATGTGTGCTCTCAAGCTGCGATAGCTTCATCAGGTATTGTTCTTGAGTGACTCTTTAAAGCCTTTTTCTTTTAAATGACGCTTTTTCTAAGTTGGGCAACATTTTTTACACCCTAAAGGATAAATATGTAGCAAGAACAAGACGGTTTCGCAAATGGTTTTAGGTGTATCTGCGAGTACCTTTACGCCATGAGCAATCAATGGAGGAGTTTAGTATCCACCCGTTGAGCGATGTGATACGTTGCTCTTTAGATGAAAGTATAAGTTAATCTATTCAAACCTCAGGATCCTCATGTCACAGCCCCCAAAAAACATTAACTTTGAACGTTGCGAAGACGAGCCAATACATATTCCCGAAAGTATACAAAGTTATGGTTTTCTTATTGCGTTTAATTACAAGGACTTGAAGATTTCAATTGTCAGTGACAACTGCGAGTCAGTGTTCACTGAGCCGCTCATTGGTAAACACTTTTTAGAAATACTCTCATCAGATACGAATGAACGAGCATTTCTTGAAGAAACGTTTGATAGGGTTACAAAAACCAAGATTAGGCTGCCCATTAAGCTTCACTTAAAAGCCTCGATGTTAGAGGAAGGAGCGGCGATAGATTATTTGGCGGTGGTTTATGATTCTGGTCACAACTATGTTGTTGAGCTAGAGCCCGCTACCGAATTCAGAGATACCTATAGCGCAGAGCAATTTATCAAACTCTATGCTATGTCTATTGCTCCGCGCTTTAAAGAAATGACGTCACTAAGAGAGATGGCTCAAGAAATGGTCTCGACCATTCGGTATCTCACAAATATGGACAGGGTAGTACTTTACAAATTCAATGATGACTACTCAGGGAAAGTTATCGCAGAAGCTAAAGCCGATGATATGGACTCATATCAAGACCTGTATTTTCCTGCGTCAGATATTCCTGCACAGGCTAGAGCGCTTTATAAAACTAACTGGGTAAGACTAACCCCTGATACTGAGTTACCTCCTGCAAGGCTAATTCCATCGACTGAAGCGTCAGGCAGAGAGCCGCTGGATCTCACTCGCTCGCTGCTGCGAACTTTTTCACCTATTCATCTTCAATACATTAGAAACCAAGGTTTGCGGGCTTCATTTTCGATCTCTTTAGTAACGGACGGCGAGCTTTACGGGCTAATTTCTTGCCACCATCGCGAGCCTAGTTATATTCCACAAGATGTTAGGCTTCAGTGCGAAAACCTGAGTCAGCTGTTTAGCTGGCATTTATTGGCGAAAGAAGAGGAAATTGCAAAGCATAAGAAGTATGCAACTGACGAAGCAGTTGATGCCATGCTAGACAGAATAGGTCCAGCAAATCCTATCAGTCGCGTAGTTAAAAGTGGTGAAAAAGCATTTTTGGAAGCGCTTAATAGTTCAGGGTTTGTTTATTATTCTCAGTACGAGACCATTACCCTCGGTTCTACTTTACCGATAGAACTCATCAAGGAAATCTTTTCCAAAGCAAGCAACCAGGGTGGATTCCCATATACCAACGACGCGCTTTATGACGATTACCCAGAAGCACGACAGTACGGTATTGCTGGCATAATGATTATTCCTCTGTTTGAAAAGAAGCAATACTTTACCGCATGGTTCAGGAAGGAAACCCATCGCGTCCAAAAGTGGATTGGCGCTGAAGATGAGAAGTCTGAAGATGCACCAAAAGCTCAGCGACTTAAACCCAGAGCTTCGTTCACTATCCATACCCGCACTATTAAAGGGCGCTCAACGAGTTTTGATAAGGCGGATGTTGATACTGCCAATCGACTGAACAGGATGTTTCTTGTTTATGCACTTGATGTGCAAGAACGCATGCATATCAGTATTCAAGAGCTTGAAAAACAAGATAATTACAGAAATGAATTTCTTGCCACGTTAGCTCACGAATTGCGAAATCCGCTGGGACCTATTATGTCTGGCGCAAGTATTTTAGAAACGGTTGACGATGATAAAACGCGTAAAAGAGTGACGGCTATTATTAATCGCCAAGCGGAATACATGTCAAAACTTATCAACGATTTGATGGATGTATCGCGTATTACGCGAGGTAAGGTCAAGCTTGAGTTTGAAAAACTGAGTATTCAAGACGTGCTGTCAGATTCCCTTGAAATTGTTGATCAGCAGGTAAAAGCGAAAAAGCATAATATAACCGTAAATTATCTTGAAAAAGATGTGACGGTTTATGGCGATAAAGCGCGTTTAAGTCAGATATTCTCAAACATTATTCACAACGCTGCTAAATATACGAGTGAGCAGGGAAGGATAACTGTAGATATCAGAGAGGAAGGTGTCATGGTTGTCGTTGCTGTTAAAGATAACGGCATGGGGATACCTGAAGACAGGCTTAAAGACGTATTTAATATGTTCACCCAAATTGAGGCGCACTCGACACACACTAAAGGCGGTTTGGGAATAGGGCTTACGTTGGTGAGTAAACTTGTAATGCTGCATCACGGTGATGTGTCGGTGATGAGTGAAGGATTAGGCCGAGGAAGTACCTTTGAAGTTAGACTTCCCATTTCTAAAATGGCTTATGAGCAGTCTGACAATCAGGAAGTTGAGCCAACTATTCAAAGCCAAACCAAAGTTATGTTCGTTGACGACAATGCCGATCTTATCGATGCATACTGTTTATTAGCAGAGTCTATGGGAGTGACTGCCTTAGGTATTACTTCTCCTAAAGAGGCTGTCGCTGAATTCAAGGCGTTTAAACCTAACTTCGTATTTCTTGATATCGGTATGCCAGATATTGACGGTTATGAGCTGGTTAAAATGCTGAAAGCCTTACCTGAATCAGAGAATGTTAAGTTTTATTCTCAAAGCGGGTGGGGCTCAGAGAAATATGTAGAGGACTCCCAAGCGGCAGGGTTCGATCAGCATTTCGTGAAGCCCTTGTCAAAAGACACAATTCAGTCGGTACTAAGTTAAAACCTCTTTTAAGAGGTTGAAGCTTACCGACTGAATGACTCAAATGCTGTGAAACGCGTTATAATGCCGGACAAACGTAATTAGGAATAAATATGAAAGTCTGTGGTGTAGATTTAAAAGGTAATGAAGCAATTGTTAGTTTGGTGTCGCTGGCTGACGGCTTGTTTCATTTGCCTGATTGCCGTACGCGCCGTTTAACGCTTGCCGATACCAGTGCGAAGGGGCTAAAGAGCTTCCAAAGCACCTTCGCTAAACTTGTAGAAGACTACAAAATTGATGCAGTGATAATTCGTCAGCGCCAAAGCAAAGGTAAATTTGCAGGTAGTGCAATTGGCTTCAAGTTAGAGGCTGCCATTGAATTGATTGAAGGGCTTCAAGTTGTAGTATTTAGCCCAACGGATATTAAAGAATCACTACGTAGAAATCTGCTTGCAGTGCCATTTTCTGACACGGGTTTAAAACAGTTTCAAGAAACCGCTTTTACAACGGCGTACGCGTGGCTTATGAAAAATGAGTATGCCTCGCAAGAGTCGGACGAGTAATAATCGGGAGCGGTTAGCTCAATGTTTATTTTCAGTTTATTTAATTGTGCCTGCATTTAGTGTGCGGGCGCTAGTTATCTTCATTGTCAATTTCCGAGATTGATTTTTAGATGGAATATGGCAGACTTTAATTAGACGCAGTTATCAAAAGAACACGGAATGTCAAAAGTCGTTTTTTCTCCAAAGCTGTCACCGCAGCTAAACTACACTACTCTGCTCTTATCTGTTTTCTCAATTTTCTTTGTTGCTAGGCTTATATTTCTTCTGGATATCGATGAAGACAAGCTATCCATCCCGGTTTTAGATTTTATAAACCTCTTCGCCAATCTAGAGTTTTTTGCTCTAGCTCGATTGCCTGAATTTTGGAATTTCAGTGATTTAACGTTTAGTAACCTATTAGCAAATTTACACACTACAGCAAACGTATACGCTGCCATTTCTTTAAGCATTTTCCTTATTGGGTTGCTGATTTTTCACCGTAACATGACGCAATTGCCATTTCGCTATTGTGGATTAATGTTGCTTGTTATGGGGTGGATGCATCTTCTAGCAGCAAAGCTCGTGTTGCTCTCATCATTACCTATATTACTTACAGGGCCTGTTTTAGCTGTGGGGTTAATCTCTGTCGTCTATTTTAGTATTCCTTGTTTTTTCATTGAAATTATTTATTTACTTAAGCGAAAAGGGCATCAGTGAAAAAGCTATCTTTCTTGGCTGTCTTGTTTTCTTCCTCTGCAGTAGAAGCAGTGTCAGATGCTGTCATTGAGTATCAAGAAGTCGCGGCTAATACCATCATGCTTTCTATTATATTGGCATTAAACCTATTGTTTTTCTTTTCACTTTTAACGATAGCCGGAATTTTAAGTAAAAAGCGAGTATCAGCTTTAAAAGCGGCTGAAACGTCTGCGAATCATGATCCGCTTACTGCATTACTTAATCGCAGAGGTTTTGAAGCTGCAATGAGTATAAAAGACGATGCCAGTGGCTTTCTTCTCATTGTAGATATCGACGACTTTAAGAAGATTAACGATACTTATGGACACTCTTATGGCGATAAAGTCCTTCAGGAAGTTTCCACACGTTTATCAAGTGTGGTTAGAAGCGGAGATGTTCTCGCTAGATTAGGAGGAGAAGAGTTCGTAATTTTTGTGTGCTCTGAAGATAAAATAGAAAAGTTAGCTGATAGGTTGGTAAAAAGCGTTTCTAGCGAATCTTTTTATTTAGATAATGGTGTGAATATCCAAGTTACAGTAAGCGTTGGAGTTGCACCAATTAACGATTTTTACGCACAGTATGAATCTGCTTATCAAAAGGCGGATAATTCTCTTTATGAAGCTAAAAAACAAGGAAAAAATCAGTTCGCGGTTTCATTATCTCATTGTGTAAGCCCACAATGATGACTAACGTTCATAGTGCGAGAATAAATGAACGTTCTTTGCGTCCTTCCTTTAAATTACCTTTTCTTAACTTTTTCTCTTAATTCTAATAAAGCGTTGTATAGCACTTCTAATTGATTACTCAATTTATCTGCTGTTTTGTGCTCGTTACGTTTTATGGTTAATTCTATTGAACTTGCCAATTCCGCAAGCGTATAAGCGCCGATGTACCGAAGAGCAGTTGTGAAAATATGCGCATTTCGCGCAATAGAAGGGAAATCACGATTATCTATGGCTTGTTTAAGCGCGTTAAGCTCATCTTCTAGCTCCAGAAAATCGTTTAGTAGGTCATTATAAAGTTCATCATCACCCATTACCGCCTGTAATGCTTTAGGCTTGTCTATGGATGTCAATGATGATGCCTCTATTCTCGCCTCGCCGGTTACTTCAGTGGTCGCCGTCGACTTTCCTTTATTTAGCACTTCAACAAGCACGTCAAAGAAGCGATTTGGGTCAACCGGTTTGTTGATGTGGCCGTCCATGCCCGCTGCCAGGCTCTTGTCGATGTCTTGCTGCATGGCGTGAGCCGTCATGGCAATAATCGGCAACGTTAACTTCAGCTCATCTCTGATTTTTTTAGCTGCTGTTAACCCGTCCATAACGGGCATTTGGATATCCATCAATACCACGTCATAGCTGTTATCTTCACGTAAGGCTTTTATGGCTTCAAAGCCGTTGCTAACCACTTCAATATTTGCGTGGGTGTCGTTTAACAGACCAAGGGTTACTTTTTGATTCAGTGTATTGTCTTCTGCGAAAAGGATCTTCGTTCCGCGCAGATTAGGCACAGGCGCAGCATCTGCTGGTAGGGTTCTAGTGTTCACATTTAAGCAAAGCTCTTGTAGCTTATCTACAAGCTCACTGGTGCTAAAAGGCTTTTTAATGAAGGTTCGAATACCTAGTTGGTTAGCCTGCTCTCGCATATGAGGCGACTCGAATGCATACAGCATTATCACCTTCGGTGGCTTAATTGAAAACTCCTGTTTCATGATGGCTGCGACTTCCAATCCATCAATGTCAGGCATATTCCAATCTAAAATAAGTACGTCGTAAGGCGCACTGTTTCCCACAGCAGCACGCATTTTGGCTACGGCTTCTTTACCGCCGGTCGCAACATCTGCTTTAATGTTAGCTACTGATAGCGACTCGATAATAGCGTCGCGCGACACGCCAATGTCATCAGCAATAAGCACCTTAAGTAACGAAAGTTGCTTAGACGGCGATACAATTTGTTGGGAAGCATCCTGTTTAACGGTTACGGTAAAATGAAAGCTTGCGCCTTTTCCAAGCTGGCTCTCAACCCAGATCTCTCCGCCCATTAATGTGACTAACTGCTTACATATTGCTAAGCCTAGGCCGGTGCCGCCGTATCGACGAGATATAGACTCATCACCTTGATTAAATGGCTGAAATAGCAATGCCTTTTGTGTGCTGTTTAGCCCAATCCCTGTGTCTTTAACTTCAAATTCAAGCTGAATGTCTTCTATATTATGCGTGCATCTAACGCTTACCGAAATCAGTCCATCCTCGGTAAACTTAAGAGCGTTGCTAACTAAATTGCTTAGAATTTGCTGTATGCGTAACGGGTCGCCGATAAGGTTTAACGGTACGTCACGTGATATATGCTGAATAAGCTCTATGTGCTTTTCCTCAGCGCGCCCTAAATGCAGTCTAATGGTTTGGTTTACTAGCGCGTCTAAATTGAATTGCGTCGATTCAATATCAAGCTTGCCCGCTTCTATTTTCGAGAAGTCGAGTATGTCGTTAATTATACTTAGTAGCGTTTGCGACGCGCCTTCGATCTGAATAAGGTTCGTTTGTTGATCTTTATCTTCTGCAGCCCGCTGCGAAAGCTTGGTCAGGCCAATAATGGCGTTAAGCGGCGTGCGAATTTCGTGACTCATGCGTGCAAGAAAGTCAGATTTTGCTTTTGTTGCTTTCTGAAGGTCTTGAGTAAGTGCATCGAGCGCCTTACGCTGTTGGCGAGTTCTAAGCCATAGGCCAACGACTAAGCCCAATGAAAGGATCACGAAACCGATGAAATACAGCTGAAACGTGTTTTGCTTTTTCTGTATAAGGTTACGCTGCTCTTTTAGTTGGTTGTCTTTCTCTAGAAGCTTGATGGTTTCTTCTTTTTCGGAAATAGAAAGTCGCACGCGGTTAAGGGCTAACAATCTTGATTGCTGTTCATTAAAACTTTCTTCATATGTTTTAGTGTATAGCTTTGAATATTCTAACGCGGCTTCAAAATTGTTGGTTGATTCAAGGAGTGAAATGAGCTTTTCCAACATGCTTAGAACCACTGACTTGTCGTTTTTTATAGCGTCTTTTTTTAATCCACCTTCAAGTTCGCTAATAGCCAAGTCTATTTGATTGCGTTTAATGTAGATGTCGACCAAGCGCAGTAGTCTAGACCCTTCGTTGTATTTAAAACCAACTTTGCGGTCTGATTCCGCAGCGCGGTTCAACATAGTCAGCGCTTCAGTTAAATTGCCTTGGGCGATATGTAGCTCAGCCATTTTGGTATGAACAATACCAATAAAGGGGTAGTGCACCTCTTTGAACAATTCTTCTGCCAGCAGAAGGCTTATTTTAGCGTCTTGATAGTCCCCCAGTTCCGTTTGCGCGTAACCTTGGAAAAAGTAAGCAATGGCTTTGTTTTCTTTATCATTTAAACGCTGGGCTGCGGCGAGGAAGTTTTGACCTAGCTGCAACATCATTTCGTAGTTTTGCAGCGACATGTACACATTGCCCATAGCGCTATATACAAGCAAGGCGTTATCGCTATTTACTTCAATGAAAGCAGCAAGGGATTTGTTGAGCGCTTCGAGTGCACGAGCATGCTCTCCTGACAAGTCCAAAATTAGCCCTTCTAAGCGAAAAGACTCTGCCAGCGCCATGGTGTTGCCGCCTTTTTTCGCAAGCTTGCGGGCTTCCAACAGAGTTTCGTACCCCGCAACAAGGTCTTGCTCAAGAATGTGCTTATAAGCTCTTAGATTGAATAAACGGGCTTGCTGAAAAGCGTTCGGGTGGGCGTCGAAGAAATAGCCTAGCTCGGTGAATGTGGTTTCTACAGACTCATCGTTGTTTTGAATTCGCTGCTTCAGTTCGTCTAGCGTAGTGACTGATGATGTGGTGTTAAGTGGTTCTTTTAAAAACGCAAAAGTAGGAAGCGCCATCGTAAAACAAACGATAGCGAAGATGCATTTCAAACGGCGCTTCACTTTCTACTTCAGCTAGCTTAAAAAGATAACGACTAGTAGCTAATTACGCGGGTAGCTTTGCTTGTATCATCAAAGCGTTTGGCTACTTCGTCCCAGTCTTGATCTTTAATTAGCTGAAGATCTTCACCAGATAAACCGTACTTTTCTGCAGTGCCCACAGGGTCCTTTTTATACGCATCCATTAGTTTGCTGTTGCTGTCTAGCTCAACCAAGAAATCTACAATTGTTTTCTTTGCCATGTCGTTTTTTCCTTTTAGTTTACTTTTGGAGATCTAAAGTCAATAACTTGCTGCTCAGTTAAACCTAGCTTTGCCAAACGATCCTGACGGTATGCTGGCATGCCAAGTGAGGGTACAACTAGGGTCGAAATTAATGTTGGCTTGGCGAACTGTAATTCGCGAAGCAACACTTTTTGTATTTTTGGCTCGCAAAGGGGCAGGGTGGCTGCCTCGTAAATAATCAGCTCGTGATCTTCTGGGTAGTGCTCGGCTAGAATGTCAGCCAGCATGGCAAGCCCAGATTCACTGTGATTAGCATCTAACACGCTTAGCGTTGCTTCTCCGGCTAAACCTATTTGCCAGATGATTTGCGTCATGTGAGGATCAATTCGGTAATCGCGAAACAAAAATTGAGTTGCTTCATAAGACTGACAGCCAAAGCGAGAGGGATCTATTCCCAAATCCGCAATTAAGCAGTCTTCTGCAGACACGCCAGGGAGCATTTGCGCATCTAGGCCAAGTTCCCGTACTCTGCGAATAGCCTCATGAGAAGGCGTAACAAATACGCCTGGGTGACCATAAAAAGCCACGCACACTTTTTTACCTTCAACAACTGACTGCACGATGCGGTCGGCCATTTGGTCATAGGTGACAGCGCGAGACTTTCCTTCCTGATAAAGGTCGTCTAAAGACACACTGTTCGGGTTAATATTGGTGACCACGTGTTCACCAATTTTGTTCATGATCCCCATGTACACAATGTCAGCATTTTCGATGTGGCTTTTGGTCGCTATCGTCATTTGACCCGCAACACTGATTCCAGTGCCAACTACAACTAGCGATCCCTTAGGAGTATGTTCTTGTCCCTGAATTAGCGTCATATTTTCCTTTACCACTTGCTAATTGTGATTCACTCAACACTATAAATTAGATTTAGGGTATTTGCTACGTTCACTGATTTATAGCATCTACCATTGCTTTCACATCAGCGTATCGGCAGTTTTCACAAGAACCAAAGCCCTTTACTTGTCTCACTTTAAATCGAGTGAACAAAGGCATGGTCATGCCAGTTAGAAAACGACAGCAAATAGATGATGTGATTGGGCCATCAAATTTTCCGCTCAAATGGGCTTTTAGTGCTGCTATGGCCTCTGATATTTGGTCTGGGTTCGGTGTGGGAATTGGGTTTGAATAGCTGAGCTTAGCCACATTTCCCTGACATACACTGCAGTGCCCGCATTCATTGGGCGCTTGGGAATCGTCAAAATACGCCGATAAGTTATAGCTTAAGCAAGTATTGAGTTCGAAGAAGCCTACCAGCGCGGCGATACGTTCTAATTCTTTGCGCTCGTTTTCAGCGAAATAGTGAGCCAGATTATTAGCTAAGTCGGCACTTTGTAGTTTTTCGTAGTCCACGCGGTATACGTCAGTTATTAAGCGTGATGCAAGCTCAATATGATTGTGTTCATGTAAATACTCTAGTGCGGCAACCACTCTTGCACGCTCTGCGCCGTAATGCTGATAAATACTGTCGAAATCTACAATGCCCCACACCTTTTTCATATTTGAATGAGTGAATACGGCGTCTAGAAAGCGAGCCCGTTCTTCTGAGAAAAGGCCGAGTATGGTGGTTTTCTCTGAAATAAAGCGAAATTTATATTCAGCAAAATAGGCATACAAAGGGCGAAGAACGTTGGCGAGTTCAAGCTGTACCAGCAGGGTTTTAAGCGGAAGCTGTCGTATGTTGCTGGCACTCGATAAGCTATTTATTTGCGTTTCCCACTGGTAAACATTGTTTTTGCCGTTAGTAGGTGAATCATTTTGCGCCGCTGAATTTATGTGAGCGGGGACCTGTGCGCTGATATCATCTATTACGCGTTGAATGGCGCTTTTGTCTGGTGTATCGCCATAAACGAAGTTCTCTATGGTGACTAGCCCGTCAAGGTTTGCTAAAACCGTGCAGTTTGCGGCTTCACCGTCTCGCCCACCACGGCCAATTTCTTGACTGTAGTTTTCAATAGACTTTGGTAAGTCGTAATGAACAACAAAGCGAATATCCGACTTATCAATGCCCATGCCAAATGCAATGGTAGCCACAACAACTTGAAGCTTATTGTGCATAAAATCTTGCTGGATACCTTGTCTTACATCACTGTCGAGACCAGCGTGGTAAGCCTTTGCAGCAAACCCTTGTTGCTGTAGGAACCGGGCTACTTCTTCTGCACTATTTTGCAGCGTGACATAAACGATACCCGCGCCTTGCTGTTTTTGAATTTCTTCAAGTAAGGCTTGGTTTTTATATGGTTCATGTACAGGGCGAACATGCAAGTTCAAGTTAGGTCGATAAAACCCTGTTTGAATAATATTAGCTGGCGCAATATCAAAGCGCGCTGCCATATCTTCTTTTACTTTTTTAGTGGCAGTAGCTGTGAGCAGAAGTACTAAAGGAATATTAAGCTCTTTCTGATACGCGGGGAGTTTTAGGTAGTCAGGGCGAAAGTTGTGGCCCCACTCAGAGATACAGTGTGCTTCATCGACAACTAGCATACTTACCGGAATAGACTCAATGAACTGCCGAAAACGTTCGTTCTTAAAACGCTCCACCGACACCATCAGAATTTTACACTGGCCTGACCGCACGTCGTTCATCACTTGCTTGTTTTGCTCGGGCGTTAGCGTGGAGTCTATACTGGCTGCTGCAATGCCTTTGCTATGAAGAAACTCCAGCTGATCTTTCATCAGTGCTAACAGTGGTGACACAACCAAGGTCAAGTGTGGCAATTGCGTAGCAACAAACTGATAGCACAATGATTTGCCCGAGCCAGTGGGAAAAATCGCTAGCGTTGAATTTCCACCAAGCAGTGATTCCACTGCCTCCTTCTGTCCCTCGCGAAACGCCGAAAAACCAAACAGCTGCTGCAAAATATTGGGGTCAGAGTACATTAATAAGCTTCCAAGTCGCGATATAAAAAATGGGGTCAGAGTACATTAACTTATTTCCAAACAATTTGTGGTTAAGTGTTCGCAGGTTTGAGCTAGTTGAGCCAACGCGACGTTTCTAAAAATAAAGGGGTCAGAGTACATTAAGCTATTTCCGAGCAATCAGCGGTTAACTGCTCACTGATTTGCGGTGGCCTACCCAACGCTTCGTGTTTTAAGCGGTGCCCAGTCAGGCTTTCAATTTGCTTTTTAAATGTATCGCTTCCCAGTACTAGTCCTCTTCGAGTACCGCTTTTAATTTTATTTATGACAGTTTCAGAAAGTTCATCATCGAACAGAGCGCGGTAAGCGGCAAGACGCTGGCTTTCTGAAGCTCCTAAATTTAGGTATACAGGATGAGGACTGTGCAGTGACGAAGGTGTGCCTAACGCATTTATTCTGTAGCTTGACCATTTATATTCAACCGGCTTTTCGACCATGTTCGCTCTTACAGGGTTTAGCTCGATATATCTATAAACCGTGAGAAGATATTCGTCGTTAGAAACCAGACTGGAATGAAACCTTCCTTCCCACAACGTCCCAGAGCGCTCATATTTGTGGTTAAAGTACCTCACATACATGCGGCCAAGCGCTTGCATCATTTTGCTTACGCCAAGGTTATCAAGCTTAGGAGTGCAAAGTAAATGAACATGATTGGTCATCAATACCCAAGCATGTATGCCTACATCAAATTTTGCAGAGAACTTTTTAAGCCAGCTAATATAGGCGATGTAGTCGTTTTCACACTTAAAGCATATTGAGCGATTGTTACCTCTTTGGATGACATGTTGAGGATAGCCTGCGGGAGCCAAACGAGGTTTCCTTGCCATAATTTCACCAAATTCCTTTCTATATTCTCTCTACTAAAATGAGTGAATTAAGAAAAGGCTACAACCCTGTACCTATCAAAACTGGTCTAACGGGCAAGCTGAAAGAATGAAATGAATGGCTTGTTTGGCTCTCTTAAATTAGAAAATGTACTCTGACC
>NZ_JBHNYX010000037.1:0-46800 GCF_054960505.1 Alteromonas sp. G4i13
CCCGTTTTATGAGAGTGAAAAGTATTTTCTCCGCTCGGTCTGATTTTATTGGTTCTATTTGTTTTATAAACCCATCTCATTTAATATAGTCTCATAAAGTCATTTTTCAACATGTAAATAAGATTATGGGGCTCAAAATAGGGTATGCTCGAGTAAGTACATCTGATCAAGACTTAAATCTACAGATCGATGCGTTAATGAACAACGGGTGTGCTCCTGAACATATTTTTACCGATAAAACGTCGGGAGCAAAATCAACTCGACCAGGATTAGATAAATGTCTTGATACATTGTCATCTGGAGACATTTTAATAGTATGGCGATTAGATCGTCTTGGCCGCTCAATGTCTCACTTGATCAATTTGATTGAGTCATTAGTTGAAAAAGACATTGGATTCAAATCGATCCAGGACGGTGCTATTGATACAACAACAGCTTCAGGTGAGTTGATGTTCAATATATTTAGTGCATTGTCGCAATTTGAGAGACGATTAATCCAAGAGCGGACCAATGCTGGTTTATCTGCTGCAAGAGCACGAGGACGGAATGGCGGTAGACCTAAAATCGGTATCAACAACCCTAAAGTCCAGATGGCAAAGCAGATGCACCAAAATAATTCACTTTCTATAGAGTCTATTTGTAATTCACTTTCTATATCTAAAGCAACTTTCTATCGTTATTTAGCAATGTGATTATAAGAAAGCAACTCATTGAACTATTATTCACTTTGCAGAGGCTCCACACCACTAAGCAAACCTGCCAAATCAATCGCTTTACGATTTTTGTTAAAGGCATACTCTCCGTTCAAGTTGATGTGCTGCCAAGCAACCGGTGATAGTTTAGAAATAATATCTACCACATCTTGTCTACCGTTTCTTTCTTGGATCTTCAAAAAGGCTGATAACAAGGCAGAATTATAATAGATAATACAGTTTGAAATGAGCCGCGCACAATCATTCCATTGAGACACCTGATAATCGTTACCACCACGAAATCTATTACCATTGACTGAGGTAATGGCTCGTTTTAACTGGTGATAGGCTTCCCCTCTATTTAACGCTTGCTGAACATAATGGCGTAGTGTTGAGCTATCAACGTACTCCAAAACGTAAATCGCTTTAATTAGACGATCATACTCATGCAAAGCTGACAACGTGCGACTCTTGCCGTTACTGAGCTTTCTAATGATGGTGCTTTGAGTAGTTGTCTTTTGGCTAAGAGAACAAAGGATATGTTGAATGTTTTCCCATTCTTCAGCCACTAATTTATAGTTAACGTCTTTCTTTAACTGAATTCGGCCACCTTCTTCTTCAGTAACTTCAAATAAGTCAAAAAACACTCGTTTCATTTTTGCGTATCGAGGCGCAAAGGTGTAGCCAAAGAAATCTAAAATAGCGAAATTGACGTTATTCGTGCCGTGGTTATCGGTGGATAACGTATTTGGCTGTATCTCAGAGGTATTGTTGTAAAGCAAATCAAATGCAAAATGACCTTCATATTCATTCGCGCCAATAACTTGAGTATTCACTGGCACATGATTTGACACTAACGTCAGCGCTGAGACACCTTTGCCTTTGGCAAAATACTTGGATGAATAACGGGCTTTAAAGGTGTTGATCCTACACTCGAATTTTTGACCATCGATGTTTGAAAATAACTGATTGTCATCAATATGGTAGTAAGCAAATATTGGCAGGATAGCAATGGCATTAGAGATCTGATCATTAGACTCTTTCAGCGTCTCGTATCTGATGTAACTATCATTAACACTGCGCAACTTTCCCATCGAACGGTCGGAGATATTGGCCATTTTATATAGGCCGTAATTCGTACCGTTGGCGAGTATGCAGGCAACCAGATCTTCTTTGTCTACTGATGATTTTTGTTTTGTGGTAGCGATATGTGTAAAAGCATTGAGGTAATTAGTTTTTTCGTCAACAAACAGCATAAGCTCGACAATACCCATATGCTGAATTTGATTATAGAGAGGGTTATCAACCGTTTGTTGCCAGCGGCTATTTGGGATAGACCATTTTAGTTCTGACTTACCAGGTATAACTTCGACGTATTTGTTGTCACCACTGAATATATGTGTGCCAGCCTCTTTCAATTTCACTTCAAGCTGATACTGCTTCTCATCCAAGGTTTGGTTAATTGGTGCTGATAGTTTATCAAGCCCTGTATTTTCAATAATATCGTCTTTGTTTTGCCATTCTTTTGGCTGGATTAAATCTGAACTCAGACTACGATTATTGACACTCTCTTTTACGGTAAGGCTATTGTTTTGAAATAGTTGCTCTGCTTTACGATACAGGAAGTACTCAAAACGAATAGCTATTTGCTTAGAAACTTCTCCTTGCAAATACCCTCGGTCACCTTTGGGTACCAAGTCTAGGTTGATGGTTCTAACAGCCTTGCATTCACTGAGTTCAGAGCGCAACGTTACATACTGATTATGTAAATCATCTTTTAAATGGATAAACTCAATGTCTATGGCCATGAACAAGGAGCGTAGAAGTTTACTCACCTTGCTTGACTGTTTATCAATAAATTGCCACTCATATTTACGCCCATCAAAATCATTGCTATCAAGATGTTCGCTAAGCAATTTAATGTTCTCAGCAGGTAGCAACTTAAAGGCTTTTTTGCGTACATCGCCAAAGGTCAATGCATCGTCAATATCGCTGTCAATGAAGTAATTCAGCAGACTGCCAGCCGATTTCAATTTTGTTCTGACAATGTTTATATCTTCGATAACTCCCTGTTTGGCGTGACTCTTTGCTCCTTCAGCAAGCTTTCGGACGAGATAGATAAATGCAGAAACGAGGTTGTCGTTAGTTTCGCGGTACCTGAAGAATAGATAACAAACAAGATATAACAAGGTTTGACTATCAGCATGTCTTTTTAACTTATAAACCGACTTGTGTTTTACTAAAGACGCGTAGTATTCAAGGTTTTTCGGTGACAGCTCTAATTCAGCAATCAGTGTCTTAATTTCTGGATAAAGCGCACGTATGATTTTATGCGTCTTTAGTTCTTGTGATATTTGGCTGGCTGAAAAATCCTTCGCCATGCGCTTTAACATAGCGAGATCTGTGAACGTGCTTTTGGAATCAAGCAATCTAAGAAGCGTAGCTTTTGTATCACTGCCTAGGTTTTGGTTCAGGACAGACTCAATGCGACTACGCTCACTAGAAAGTACACTCGATATGATATCTTGAAGTGTCGTATAACCAGCTAACGCAATCCTGTTTTGTCCAAAGTAAGCAATGCATTCATCAAACACATATCTTGGCTCTTGATTGATTTTAACAACGACATTGAGCCTTTTGAGTAAAGGTGCCTTGTCATTCTTGCTCTGGTAAACGGAGAAGCCTGTATAAGTCAGAAGTTTTCTAACTAACGCTGTTTTGGTTCGCGGTGGAATATCTTCATCTTGAACGCTTTTATCGCTGAAATATTTTGCTTTAACGTAGTTAAAGTCAGGTTCAACATCTGAGAATGTAAAATTGAAAATTATTGGTCTGGATCTGAAATAACCCAATAAGAGGATAAAATAGATTCTGGTCTCTGTTTGCCTCAACGTATTGACCAGTTTCTGAGTTTCCTTGTCGAGTGAAAAGTAGTCTTCTCTGTCGGAGTGACTAAAGTTGGGGAGAGCATAAAGTTCTTTGACTTCAAACGACGTGAGTATTTGAATGCGTTTTGTTTGTTCAGCAGCGATGGCATATAGTCCTGATTATTTTTTCATAATCATAACAGACTCAATGTTTTAATTCCTAATGCCGATTTCGAGGGGATGGGCGCAAAACCCCTTACTGTGTCGGTACCACCAGCGTGGGTGAATACGCTACCTATCAGGCTTGGCATAACAAGCACTTCAGTGCCAAAAGTAACGCCATTAGGTATAACGCCGCTCTCTCGTTTATCTTGCATCACAGAAGGACTCTCCCTCTAATATGTTTTAGACCTGTACCAAGCGTTCAATTACGTAAATCGGCAAACAACGAATTGGCCAAGGAACGGCTACTCACCAAATAACCATTAGGTTTCGGTGACTCCCATTTATTACATCTGTCACGTCTGCAGGTACTACGACTCACACGTTCATCCACGCAGTACTTCTGTGGCGCTCGCTTTTCAGGAAAGGAAGGTATTTTTTTATAGACAGGGTATTTCTTGTTACCGATGACAACGACGGTGGGCTCATAAGGGAAACCCCAGCTGAATTCTTCAAAAGCATTACAGTGAGGCAAATGGGGGCGGATTTGATAGTCTTCTGTATAGAATTGCTGTGTTGTCGTAGACCACCATCCTCTTGCTATCAAAAGCCCTTTGGTATAGTACCGAGGGGTACTATGTAGATATTAGTTCTGACTTTAAGTTTATCTGCCAGGTAGAGTTGTTAGATGGGCTTGCAAAACTTAACAACGCTGCGGTTGTACTTAGTGTTGTGCTTGCACTTGGGCTTACAAATTTTCTTGTTTCTCAAGCTAAGAAATTGATGGAAAATCTACGTCAGATAGATGTTCTCTTGGAGTTCGGTCTCTGTGACCACCATGGAAAGGCTGCTCTAGAATGGATGTATAACAATTTAGACGCAGCCTACAAGATAATGGTTAATTGACGTAGCCGATTGGTAAAAAGCTTCAGTGACAGCACTAATATCGGGTCACCTAGCTGCGATAGTAAACACCCTGCTAATCGGTTTGATTTTTCTGAACAACATTTTATTGGGCAAACTCTTGACACTCCAACAGTATCAACTTGGGTTCGTTTTGATAGCAGTTTAGTGACATAGTTGTTAGCTGCTTTTTCCAGGATAGATCTTGGTAGACTCCTGCGCAATCCGTTTTTCGAAAAATAGCATTTTGGCTTTTTATAAACATACACAATGGCACTGATATTTGTGGCGTCACCGTCCGAGCGTGTGGGAAAATTTCAAACGATGCGAATGAAATAGTCCTAAGTGTGATTGGCCACAATGAGTCAATGATGACGACTATTATAGCAGCTGAAACAACACGACAGATGTGCGTTTTCCATCTGGCTCCAGGTGTTTTTCACTGTGAGCAGGTTATCATTCTTTATCCAATAATTGAGGAACTGAAAAATGAGTTTCCCAATTTGGTAGTGAGGCTCTAGGCTTGGTTTTTTCCGAAGGTATTAATCAACTTATTCCGAACTGTTAGATCAATCGTTGATACACACAAGTTAAGCCTATACCAGCAACTGTATTAAGATTAATGATGAAATGTCCAGTTTTATGAAGCAGGTGTTGGAAAGTGCAAACATGACAAATGAGGGGAAGTGGCCGATACATCAGCTTCAGAAAGTGACCACCTGTTTAGATTCCAGGACGAAGTTTGATTGATTATTTGTGGAATGAAACAACAAATACGGTTAAGTTGTCATCTGAGCTAACCGTTAGTTTAGCTCCGTTCATGTGAAGCAATGAACGAGCGATAGTCAATCCTAAACCAACGCCTTGACCATGATTTTTTCGTGAAGGGTCTGCTCTAAAAAAGCGATCAAAAAGTCTCTGAAGATGGTCATCAGAGATTTTCGGGCCTGGATTTGAAACGGTAATTTTTGTATGTTCATCGTTGGTAGATACTGCTACCTTAACAATCGCGTTTTCGAAGGAATATCGAATTGCGTTTGATAATAGATTACTCATAGCTTGTCGAAACATGGACCTATCGCAATCAATTGTGGCATCGGCCCCTCGGATGCGAATTTGAATTTGTCTTTCTTCTGCCAGTAGTTCAAAATACTCAACTAATTCTTGAAGCTCTGCTCGGCAATTTAGTCGCTCTAACTGTGGCTTGACGAGTCCATGTTCCGTTTTGGCTAGAAGTAACATGTCACTGACCATCTTGGTCATACGTTCGTATTCTTCCAAATTAGAATATAAAATATCAACATATTCACTTTCAGTGCGCGGTTGATTCAGAATAACCTGCGTTTGAGTTGTCAGGTTTGTGACCGGTGTTCTCAATTCATGCGCAATGTCCGCAGAAAAATATGAAAGTTGCTCAAAGCCAGCTTCGAGTCGTTCAATCATAGCATTAAACGACCCCACTAATCCTGCGAGCTCGACCGGTACCTCTAAAGGATTTAGTCGGATATCGAGCTTGTCAGCAGTAATAGAACCTATTTTTCTACTCAGTTTTCGTAGCGGCGAGTGGCCTCGATACACAGCAAAACGTGCCACTATTATCGTGATCAAACCAGACACGAAAATAATGCCCCATAACGTCTTTTCAAAGTCTTCCATGTAATTCATGTGAAATTCCATGTTGGAGGCTACCACAACACGGTATGTAGACTTATTCTGACCAGTGCTGACGGTCACGAGAGCTTCAGTTGCTCGCAACATATGGGATCCATCAAAAAAAAGTGTCAACATATCAGGCGTTATGAGATCGTTGTCAAACAATTGACCGGGGTATTTGTGCAAGTTAACGCCTTTACTCGAAAATACGGATTCTCCATCTTCATTTTGCACAAGGTAATAGACTCCATGATGACCAGACACTGCTTCAACGAGGATACTCGAAGGTGCCACCTTTTCAGTGTATGCTTCGCTAAGCTTTCGTTTTACAGCATGGAATACCTCATTTAATTCATCAGCATCCTGTTCAGCAAAATGCGTTGCAATTGATTGTTGAACGATTAAGCTGATTATTGTAAGGCACAAAAATACGGTAATGCCAACAAGTATAGTGACTCTAAACGCAAGAGAGTTTGGCCGTTTTAGTTTATTCGTTACTATCATCTACACTCATTTTATAGCCCATCCCCCTGACAGTTTGAATTAGCTTTACAGGAAAGTCATCATCAATTTTTGCGCGCAATCTTCGGATAGCGACATCAATGACATTCGTGTCACTGTCAAAATTCATGTCCCATACCTGAGAGGCGATCAAAGAACGGGGCAATACTTCACCTTGACGTCTGACTATTAGTTCAAGCAATGTAAACTCTTTAGTCGTCAGATTGATTACTTTGCCACCGCGCTTCGCAACGCGAGAAGGGATATCAAGCTCCAAATCTGCAATGTGTAACGTGTTGTTAGGGACAGACGTCCCTCTCCTGATCAAGGTGCGCACTCTTGCGAGGAGTTCCGCGAAAGCAAACGGTTTAACCAAATAATCGTCTGCGCCTAACTCAAGTCCTTTGACTCTGTCATTAACGTGATCGCGAGCGGTTAAAAAAAGAACGGGTGTAAATTTACCAGACTCTCTCAATGAAGACAGGATTTTCCAACCTTCTATGTCGGGCAGCATTACATCGAGTACGATTAATTCATAATCACCAATCATCGATTTGTGGTGACCATCCAGGCCAGTCCTTACTAATTCTACAACAAAGCCGGATTCAATTAGCCCTTGTTTGATGTAATCGCCCGTTTTTACTTCGTCTTCGACTACAAGTATTTTCATGGTATGTGATTAACCTGCTGCATAGCTTTAATTCAATGGAGTAAGCCTGTTGAATACACCGCAATCGTAAAATGCTGTTAGTATACTAATAATAAAACGTATGCCAGCAACCAACAGAGTATTCAATATACTAATGAGCGCGCCACATCGTAGCTCGAAGTCGCAAATATTCAACTAAAAATACATTTTCGCTATCAATATCGCTCATGATTACAAAATTGTAATGTCAAGGTAATCTGTCTGTCAGGGCCATTTGATATTCTCATTGCCGTAGCTAATCCGTGAAAACGCGTTTCATTAAAGGAGTCAGGTTTAAGTGAAACTTTCATTCGTCAAATACCTCTTTGTTATCGCTTTGTTGAGCGTGCAAGTAAGCGGGTCTTTCGCGAGTGTAGCTACGCCATGTGCAAGCGATATGGTGCATGAAATAGATAACAGAATCGGTCATCACATGGACCACTCAACACATGATGTATCAGAGAATTGTTGCAATCAAAATTGCTGTTGTCCCATGGCAGTCTTTCAGCTCGGCATGTTGGCTGGGGAGAGTTTCGAAACACCAAAACTGTTGAACACCCCAGCCCTAAGCAAACAAACAAGGCTGCATAAAGTCTTTATCGCTATACATTTACGCCCCCCAAAATACTCTCTCGTGTAATTAGATTAGTCGATGTAAAGACTAACAGTTACTGCACGTGACGTTTCCATCGTAAAGCGTGCAAAATCCAATATATGTGAGAGTTGTTTATGAACAAAAATATACCGTTTGGGGCTTTGTTTTCTTTAGTCCTCTTTTTAACGGCGTGCAGTGATGTACTGCAGGCAAAGAATGATGCAAAGTCTGCAACACAGGCACCGAAATTCACATTACATGTCTACAAGAGTAGAACATGTAAATGTTGTCAAAAATGGGTGCGACATGTTGAAGAACATGGCTTTGAGACAGATGTGACAAATGTCACGCTAATGTCCGGAGTCAAAGATAAATATGGCGTCGAACCCCAGTATCGCTCCTGCCATACTGCTCTTTCTCAGGACGGGTTTGTATTTGAGGGGCACATACCCGCAAAATACATCCAACAATTTTTAGAAAACCCTCCTGAAGGGGTTTTAGGGTTGAGCGTTCCAGCCATGCCAATTGGATCGCCGGGCATGGAAGTTGACGAACGATTCCAACCTTACCTTGTATTGCAACTCAATGTAGATGGTTCAGTTACGACCTTTGCTGAAGTCAACACCTATGAGGAGCAATTCTAATGAACCGGTTTTGTCTTTTTGTTTCTATTTGGGGAGCGTTCTCGTTCTCGATGGTCTCTCCCGCTATCGCGAATGAAAAATTAACGCTCAAACGTGCAGTAGAAATAGCGGTAGAAAATGATCCATGGCTCGTTAGCAGTGCACATCGTGAACGTGCCACATTGTCCAGTAGTGTCGTCGCCTCGAGCCTACCAGACCCCGTTGTCAACATCGGTTTAGCAAATGTACCCACTGATGGTTTTGCGTTTGATCAAGAGCCCATGACTCAGCTAAAAGTAGGTGTGTCACAGATGTTTCCTCGTGGTGATTCGTTAGCCATAAGGTCTCGTCAATTGCGGGAGCAAGCAGCAGAGCATCCCCTGATGAGAGCCGACCGAGTGGCCAAAGCACGCGTTCAAGTATCAAACTTATGGTTAGAAATATATCGGGCGCAGCAAAGTGTAAAGCTAATTGATGAAGATAAAGCGTTATTTGAACAGCTCAGCGATATCGCAAAGGCAAATTATTCAACTGCCTTTGGACGCGTAAATCAGCAAGATATCGTTCGTGCAAAGTTGGAATTAACAAGGTTGGAAGACCGACTTACTAAACTACGAGCATTAGAAGAAAGAGCCACAGGGAAGCTTCTAGAGTGGCTAGTTAGAGATCAAAATTATCCAAGTCAATCGGGATTTGATGCCTTTTCTCGATTAACGTTGCCGCATGCCCTACCTGAGATCAAAAACATGGGGCAGAATATGAGAACAATACTTGAGCGCAGAGATCAACAATCGCTTGCAATGGTTCTCAATCAACACCCTTTGATCCTCTCGATAGAGCAAAGAATTCGCGCCAGCCAAACCGGTATTGACCTTGCCAAAGAAAAATACAAGCCACAATGGGGGGTTAACGCTAGTTACGCCTACAGAGACGACACGCCCGACGGTACAAGTCGAGCAGATTTTTTATCGATGGGTGTAAGTTTCGATGTACCTCTTTTTACAGAAAACCGCCAAGACCAAGAGGTTTCGGCTGCCGTAAGCCTATCTGAAGCCATTAAAACCGACAAGCGCTTAGTCCTCAGAGAAATGATGTCATACATCCAGTCTTTATATGCGGAAAATGAGCGATTAATGGAGCGACAAGCGCTGTACGAACTCGAATTGTTAGAGCAAATGCAAGAGCAAGCTGAGGCATCGCTCAATGCTTATACCAACGACGAAGGAGACTTTGCTGAGGTAGTGCGTGCTCGTATTGCGGATCTTAATGCCAGAATTGACGCACTGGATATCAGTGTGGATTTGGTCAAAACAAAAATTCAACTCAACTATTACTTTGATACCAACGCAGGTATTCCTTTGTCTCAAATCGGAGAACAACAATGAGCACAATTAAAGCACTCGTCATAGGCGGGGTAGCAGGCGGTATTATGACTGCGTTGGCATTCACGTTTCTGATACCATCTTCATCATCCACCGCGAATAATGAGCAAAACGAAGAGAAGCAACCGTTGTATTGGGTTGCGCCGATGGACCCAAATTACCGCAGAGACGAACCAGGAAAGTCTCCGATGGGCATGGATCTCATTCCTGTCTACGAAGAAAGTTCAAGTGGTGATGCGGGCCCAGGAACAATTACTATAGCGCCAAATGTGGAGAACAATCTTGGTGTTCGAACTGCGAAAGTGCAGCGCCGCGCGCTGCATGTCCCTATTAGAACTGTCGGGTACGTTCAATACAACGAAGAAACATTAATCCATGTGCATCCTCGCGTTGAAGGCTGGATAGAAACACTGCATGTAAAAGCATCAGGAGAATATGTTAAAAAAGGGGAACCACTTTACTCTCTATACTCGCCTGAGTTAGTGAATGCACAAGAAGAATTGCTGCTTGCTATGCGCAGAAACAACAAAGATCTGATCGTAGCTGCTCGTTCTCGCTTAAATGCATTGCAAGTGCCTGAAGACGTCGTGGAGACGTTAATAAAAACAAAAAATGTTCAGCAAACCGTTACCTTTTCCGCACCCCAAACCGGATTCGTAGATAATTTAAACATTCGAGAAGGTTTTTTTATAAAACCTGGCGTTACAGTCATGTCGATTGGTGCATTGGATGAGGTTTGGGTTGATGCAGAGGTATTTGAGCGACAAACCGCCCAAATAGTGGAAGGGTTGCCTGTTACTATGACATTAGATTTCCTCCCCGGAAAGACGTGGCAAGGCGTTGTAGACTACGTCTACCCAACCCTTGAACAGAGTACCCGCACACTGCGTGTGCGTCTTCGCTTTGCTAATCAAGATTATACGTTAAAGCCGAACATGTTCGCTCAAGTGACTATCCACTCTGATATGGATTCGACCAACTTGATCGTGCCAACCGAAGCGGTTATTCGAACAGGCAATCAAAATCGCGTTGTATTGGCATTGGGAGATGGAAAATTTAAATCAGTTGCAATCAAAATTGGGCGAGTGGTTGACGAGTTTACAGAAGTACTTGAAGGACTGATCGATGGTGACAGCATTGTCACCTCCGCTCAATTTATGCTTGATTCAGAGAGCAGTATTAGCTCTGACTTTAAGCGAATGGAACCCCCTGAAGAAAGTCCAACATCGGTCTTCACAGAGGTGATGATCACAGACGTGATGCCTTCTCACAACATGATAACTGCAAAACATGGTCCAATTCCAGAATGGGATTGGCCGTCGATGACCATGGATTTTGTGGTAGCGGAGCATATCAATTTAGCAACGGTCAAAGGTGGTTCATCGGCACATATCGAGATCAGTAAGCAAACTGATGGTCAATATGTGGTGACAACCGTGCACATTATCGATTCAGCACAAAGTACACAGGCGACGATGTCTGAAAGCGTTTGGGCTGAAGTCAAGATTAATTCTGTAATGGATGGGCATCGAATGATAAATGTCGATCATCCCGCGATAAAAGAGTGGGATTGGCCCGCGATGACGATGGATTTTAATGTGGCAGATAACATAACCTTGTCTGATTTGGCCTCTGGAACGCTTGCGCATATTGAAATTTCAAAATCCTCAAGTGGCGAATATCTTGTTTCTACCATTCATGTTGTTGAAGAGGCAAGTAGTGAAACAAGTACCGCTGTCGACGCTGTGTGGACTCAAGCAACGGTCAATGCAGTGATGAGTGCTAACAACCAGTTAAGCCTTGAACATGACCCTATTGAGGCGTGGGATTGGCCTGCAATGACAATGGATTTCAACGTCGCTAATGAGATTGATTTATCTGACATTACCGCTGGTATGCGACTGCACATCGAAATTACCAAAACCCAAGACGGTGCGTACGTTATTACCACATTACATATACAAGCATCTGATAAAGGAACGATGGATCACAGCCAACATGAAGGAGCGCACGAATGATAGAAGCAATCATACGTTGGTCGGTCTCAAACCGCTTCTTTGTTTTACTCGCAACCATCATCATAGTCGGTGGCGGTTTAGTTACAATGAAAAATACGCCAGTAGACGCGATCCCAGATTTATCCGATGTCCAAGTGATAATCAAAACGAGTTATCCTGGTCAAGCGCCACAAGTTGTAGAAGATCAGGTAACGTACCCGCTAACGACCGCCATGCTTTCCGTACCGGGTGCACAAACGGTTCGAGGTTATTCGTTTTTCGGTGACTCCTACGTTTATATCATTTTTGATGATGATACCGACTTATATTGGGCAAGAAGCAGGGTGCTTGAATATTTATCGCAAGTTGCCCCCAATCTACCTGAAAACGCCAGGCCGCAATTAGGTCCAGATGCCACAGGCGTTGGTTGGGTTTATCTGTATGCATTGGTCGACAGAACCGGCCAACACGATATTTCTCAATTACGCAGTTTGCAAGACTGGTTCTTGAAATTTGAGCTCCAAACTGTGCCTGGCGTGTCCGAAGTCTCGGCGCTAGGGGGTATGGTGAAACAGTATCAAGTGAAAGTAGATCCTGAAAAACTCCGCGCTTACGGTATACCGCTTTCTCATATTCAGATGGCAATAAAGCGAGGAAATCAAGAAGTTGGGGCCTCTGTAGTGGAGCTTGCAGAAGCTGAGTACATGGTTCGTGCCACGGGGTATATTTCTGATAAGAAGGATATCGAAACCATTCCTCTTGGCGTCAATGACAATGGCACACCGCTTTTAATAAGGGATATTGCCACTGTAGATATCGGTCCACAAATGCGCCGCGGTATAGCAGAGCTAAACGGCGAAGGGGAAACAGTCGGCGGTATTGTCGTGATGCGTTTTGGTGAGAATGCTCAAAAAACGATAGATGGCGTCAAAGCAAAACTAGAGGACTTAAAAAAAGGACTACCTGATGGCGTTGAGGTGGTCACTGTTTATGATCGTTCCGCATTAATTGAAAGAGCCGTTGATAACCTAGCTTCGAAACTAGTGGAAGAGTTTATCGTAGTCGCTTTGGTATGTGTCGCTTTTCTTTTTCATGTTCGGTCGTCACTCGTCGCAATCATCAGTATTCCTGTCGGGATCATTACCGCGCTAATCGTTATGTATATGCAAGGGATCAATGCCAATATCATGTCGTTGGGCGGCATTGCTATTGCCATTGGCGCCATGAGTGATGGTGCGATCGTTATGATTGAAAATATGCACAAACACATGGAAAAGACGCCTCTTACCAAGGAAAATCGCTGGCAGGTTGTTATCGATTCTGCGGTCGAAGTTGGACCTGCGTTATTTTTCAGTTTGTTGATCATTACGGTTAGTTTTGTACCTGTTTTTACGCTTGAGGCCCAGGAAGGGAGGATGTTTTCCCCTCTTGCTTATACGAAAACATATGCAATGGCTGCATCAGCGGCACTTGCGATTACACTGGTCCCAGTCTTAATGGGGTATTTTGTACGTGGAAAGGTTTTGCCTGAACACAAAAACCCAGTCAACAAGTTTTTAACGTTTTTATACATACCGACGCTCAAGACAGTTTTGCGCTTTCCAAAGTCAACGATGGTCGCAGCATTGATTGTCTTGGCTATCGGGCTTTGGCCAATTGATAAAATTGGTAGTGAATTTATTCCCCCGCTTGACGAAGGCGATTTGATGTATATGCCAACCACCTATGCCGGCATATCAATCGGGAAGGCACGAGAGCTTCTTCAACAGACCAACAAATTAATAAAAACCGTGCCAGAAGTAGAAACGGTATTTGGCAAAGTAGGGCGGGCGGATACGGCGACGGACCCCGCGCCACTGACCATGATTGAGACATTCATTCAATTGAAACCCAAAGAACAATGGCGAGAAGGGATGACCACGCAGGACCTTATTAAAGAGTTTGATGCAGTGGTCAATTTACCGGGCTTAACCAACGCATGGGTGATGCCAATAAAAACCCGAATTGACATGCTTGCCACAGGAATTAAAACCCCTGTTGGGATTAAAATTGGTGGTCCCGATCTAATGGAAATTCAAAAAATCGGCCAACAAATTGAGTCAATATTAACTGACGTCGATGGCACGGCTTCAGTGTATTCTGAACGCGTCGCTGGCGGTCGCTACTTGAAAGTCGACATTGATCGCGAAAAAGCCGCCCGATATGGGCTCAATATCGCTGATGTTCAGCAAATTGTCTCTAGTGCAATTGGCGGTGTTAACGTAACACAGAGTGTAGAAGGGCTGGAGCGCTATCCAGTAAATATTCGTTATCCGCAGTCATACCGAAGCTCTCCAGAGTCGCTTTCTTTGTTACCTGTAGTGACACCACAAGGAAAACGTATAGCCTTAGCTGATGTTGCTAACGTCTACATCGAAGACGGACCACCGGGTATCAAGAGTGAAAACGCGCGGCTCAATGGATGGGTGTATGTTGATATCGATGGTGTAGACATAGGCACGTATGTGGCTACCGCGCAGCAAGTTGTTGCTGAACAACTCGTTTTACCCGCCGGCTATTCAATTAATTGGTCTGGCCAATACGAGTATATGTTAAGGGCAAAGGAGAAGCTCACTTACGTTGTGCCTTTGACGCTCGCTATAATCGTTATTCTATTGTACCTCAACTTCCGAAACTTCATTGAAGTGGCGATTATTATGGGGACGTTGCCATTGTCGATGGTTGGCAGCATATGGCTTATGTACATCGAAGGCTTTAATTTCTCCGTGGCCGTAGGCGTAGGTTTCATTGCCTTGGCCGGTGTCGCTGTAGAAATAGGAGTCATTATGCTTGTATATCTCAATCATGAATATCAGGCACTGATGGATAGATGCAAAGAAGGGGGTACCTTACCGAGCGCCGAGATGTTGACCGAGGCAGTACTGCACGGTGCAGGATTGCGTGTTCGTCCCGTCATGATGACAACGGCCACTATCATCTTTGGATTGCTGCCGGTTTTATATGGCTCTGGTACGGGGTCCGAAGTCATGAGTCGGATTGCCGCGCCGATGGTGGGAGGAATGGTTAGTGCGATTATTCTGACACTACTCATACTGCCTGCCATTTATTTAATATGGCGCAAACAACAGCTTAAATACTTGGCTGTCGTTGCGTAATGAAAGGACCTGTTCGCCGTTCACATCGTTGGCTTATGCTGCTAGTCGGCGGGCAGGTGTTGTTTTGGTCGTTAAGCGGTCTTTACATGGTCTGGTTTGATATCTACTACATTCAGGGTGAACATTTTTTTACCTGGGCCCAGCGCGATGATGAAAGACGTCACAGGCTTGCTGATCGACAATACCATTGACCCAAATGCCATCAATATTGAAGCATTTGTGTCATCTATAACCCATCAAGTCTAAGGAGACTTCAAATGAAACTAATCTTTTCAATGCTCATGGTAGCCTTAAGTTTTTCTACTTTTGCTCACACAACACTTAAGACATCTACACCTAAGGATAATGCGATGTTGATGTCATCTCCACCTGAACTATCATTGGTTTTTACCAAGCCTGTAAGGTTGGCTAGAGTAACGTTGCAATCAAAAAGTGGGGAAACCATTCCGTTTGAGTTTAAGCCAAGTACGGAACTCGCTAGTGCCTTTAGTTACGAATTACCCGGATTACCAGTAGATACATACACTGTCAATTGGATGTTGCTAGGTCAGGACGGTCACAAAATGGAAGGGGCTTTTAGTTTTATGGTGCATGCTTCAATGATGAAACATAACGATAAAAAGCACGACAGCACGCACGGCAACCATTAGAGGACGCTATGGACATTTGGCAGTTGGGGTTGTTGATTTCAAAGTTTGGTGTTTATCTCGGCGTATCAGCGCTGCTTGGTGGTGGTTGGATTTTGTGCATTACCAATACTGATACTGACACCAAATTTACTCTACCCGCAAGCTTACAAACAACGGTAACAAGGCACATGCGTTTGTTTGCGGTCATTGGCATCATTTTTAGTGCTTTTGACTTTTTGTTTCAGGTTGGGCAGCTCGCTCAATCTGGATACGCTGGTATGTTTGACCCCGTTATGCGAGAGATGGTCGCGCATTCAACGCTCGGAGATGTTGCAAAAAGTCGACTAGTGCTGTTCGCAAGTGCGCTACTATATTTAACCTATTTAGGTCATTCAATTAGAAAAAATGCTTTTATTTCAAATCACTCTCTTGGAATTTTCATTGTTATTGCGTTGGCAGGATTTGGGTATACATTTACATTAACTGGGCATACTCAACAGTTACAACCTAGTTTCAAGTTTATCCTGGCTGCTCATGCCGTTATTGCGCTCGCGTGGGTGGGTTCACTCTGGCCTCTTTCAAGGACGTGCGTAGCGCTTTCTAACCCCAATTTGCACCTCGTCATGACAAAATTTGGGAAATCGGCTGTATACCCCATTGGGGGGTTAATTATTGCTGGTTTACTACTGGCTTGGCAACTTGTGCGTTCTGTTAGCAGTTTGCTTGACACAAACTACGGCTTTGTATTGCTTGTTAAGCTGTTGTTTGTTGGTGCCATCTTTCTGATCGCGTTGTTACACAAACTGCGATTGGCTCCTCAGCTTTTAACCGGCATAACCAGTCCTCGAACGCTTCAAAAATCAATCCAAATCGAACTTTGTATAGGGATATCTATTTTAATGGTGACGGTGGTGTTAAGTACCGCCGTAGGCCCCAATTATTGAAGAAACACAAAATGAAAAAAATCTACTTGTTGTCAATCATACTCTTTCCTTTGCTATTAACTAACAGTGTTAATGCTCATGATAAATCGCATAACGACACCAGCAATAGTCCTATGTTCTCAGGGCTAGACTCCGACGCAGGAATAATAGCAAAACAATTCCACAAAGCACTCTCCGACGCTAATGCAGAGACAGTCATGAGCTTACTTGCCGATAATGTCCTTATTTTGGAAGGTGGCAGAATTGAGCGCAGTGCCGACGAATATCGTGCACATCATTTGCAAGCAGACATGCAATTTTCATCTGCCGTAACCACGAAGACGATTGAGCATCATGTTCGTGTGCATGGTAATACAGCTGTCTCCATTTCAAGAAGTCACACTTCTGGAAACTATAAAGGTCGAGATATTGATAGGACAGGCAATGAAACGCTCTTTTTAACGCTGATCAATGGACAGTGGAAAATCAGTCATATTCATTGGTCTCACTAACTCCCCACCAAACTAAAATAAAAAGGTCACAATAATGAAACTTTTCTATGCAAGCTGCGTTGTTATTTTTTTGGCCACATCACCATACATTTATGCGTCTGAGCAAACGAACGACGAAACAGAGATACTAGAAATGATCCAAGATATTGAAAAGGGGTGGGAGTCTGGTAACGGTATGCCGTTCTATCAACACTATCTTGGCCAGGTAGGTGCGCGTTACATTGAGTCAGGCAGTCAGAATAAAGGTTTAGAGGATTTGGTCAAAAATCATGTAGAGCCGGAAAAAGAGGTATTGAAACGATTGACCATTGATATTCTAGATATCGAAACAAACGTTGAAGGAGACTTCGCTTGGGCAATTACGACAGTAAATGTTTCAGGAGAAGTGCGCAAAACCGGCGCAGTTTTTGATAAAAAAGGATTTCAAACCTATTTGTTTCGCCGAACTGATGAAGGATGGAAGGTCATTCATTCGCATTCATCCACCCGTGATAACAAGCCACATAAGCACCATTAACAACGTTGAATTCCGTGCAAAATCGCAATATCACATTGGATGCAATACGAACGTTAGCCATTGTATTGATGGTTGTATTCCATTTTGCTTACGATCTTCGTTTTTTTGGTTGGGTTGATTGGAATGTCCCCAATGGAAAAGGGTGGAGGGAGTTTCGGTATGTAATATTGACGCTCTTCTTTGTGAGTGTAGGCGCGTCGCTCGTGCTCGGGAATTTTCGAAAATTTAATCTAAAAATGTTTTTACTGCGGCTGTTTTCCATAGCGTTCTGGGCCGCGGTAATATCGCTTTTTACGTATTATTTTTTTAATGCAAACTGGATATTCTTTGGCGTATTGCATTTTATTGTAGTAGCAAGTGTTTTGTGTGTTCCGTTGATTCGAAAACCCATATTGTCGCTGTTGTTGGGTTTTGTTGCGGTCACGTTGTTTAACAGTGGCCTCGTATCCAGTAAATGGCCATTTAATCTGATCAGTTTGTCACTACCTCATTCTCCAAACGATTACGTTGCGATTTTTCCATGGATAGGTGTGGTATTGTTTGGTATTGCGATAGGGCACGTTTTGAAAAGCGGATTTGATCCTGTTGCAAAATGGAATATTCCGAATAAGTTGACTCTTCTCGGACGGCATAGTTTAGTGGTTTACATATTGCATCAACCTATCTTTTTTGCGCTGTTTGGTACTATCTATTGGTTGAGCTCATCGGTGTAACTATACACCTTCTTTTACTTTGCCATTAATCACCTTCAGTAACTAATATCCGCTATGCTGCTGCAGACATAAGATTACGATGAGATGTGCACATTTTTTTTTGGGGGGGGGAGAGTCAAGGCAGCAGAGCAATGCTTAATACACGCATATGCGCTTGCGCGCAAATGCATGTGTCGATATAATCTTGTTATCAACGCTAATGTGTTTACAGCAACGCAAGACTAATTCGGAGAAGATTGTGCTTTTAGTGCCAACAAACCCAGACTACCGTTAATACTCGAACAGTTTTGGCCGTTCTTCTTTGAAGTTGGTGTATTTTGACCACAAAGAGCTACATTCATTTGAATCTATTACGTCAGTTATTTGTCTTACAGTAGCCATATCGTTTTCTACTAGCAATGCAGACACTTGTGATAACATTTCGTCTTTAGCGGGTTTTTCTTCAGATATTTCGTGAAGTTTCAAACATCCCCTGATAAAAACCAAGCTGTCTACCATGCAGATTACGCGAAAAATGAAACGCGGTAACCGCTCTGGTGTTTTGTATTCGCTTCGTTCTTCGTTTAACCAAAAGAGTACATTCTGCTCAAAAGCAACAAGGTTTTCATTGATCCGTTGTGTTGCATCGACATTCAATATACCAAACCGCGACATTTCAGCCTCATAAAACGCAAGATCTAGTAATGCTTCGTAATACAGCATTTTAGCATCTTCTAGCTTGTTTTTGACTTTTTCAAACCGTGAAATTGCGTGCTCTTGAATTGAAATCACTTCTCTTAATATGCTTGGATCACACCGAACCGTTGCTGTTTCATCAATTGAAATAAGCGTTAAGTCGTTAAAAAACCGATCGTAACCATCTTCCACTAAGAACCGGCGAAGATATATGGAGACCGCTAGATTTTTAAATATCAGCCCATTTTGTGTTTCTGTTTCTCCCATTAGATTTTCAAATGCTGTTTCTGCATGTTGAACCTTGTCTAAATTTAATTGCTCAAGACGCCTTACTTCTTCCTTATGATCTTGAGTGAGGCGAACAATATCGTTTTCGTGCCTCTCAGTCAGTGAATTAATTTGCCGCTGCGTGTTCATTTGTAGTTCGATCAGTTCACGATCCGTTGCTTCTCTCAAGGCAACTAAGTCGCTCTCAGCTTCATCTTTAACTGCCTTCGTTCGCGAACTTTGAACATGGTTCATCCAAGCAATTGCCGCTGAAATCATGGCGACCAACAGCGAAATAAGTGCCAGCGCCATTGTTGCAAGGTTTCGACTGGTTTCATTTGTGAAATCTCTAGACGCGAGTAGTGTTTCAGATTTAGTTGATTTGTGCAGTTGATTTAAATGAGGTTGCAATTGCATTCGAATGTCTTGCATGTTGAGAACCTGCAACGACTGCTTTACCTGCTCTAACTCTTGAGCACTCAACTCACGTAACTCTGCGTCAGAAGCCTCTGAAATTTTCTAATACGCGTCATCAATTTGTACTTTAAGACCAGTTAATCCTCTGTAAAAATCGCCATGCTCACGATCATTTGGATGTGCGAGCGATGATGACATCACAAGAAACAAACATATCCATCTTTTCATAAATTATTTCCTTGTTACAAGTAACCACAATGCCAATTCAATATGGGTAGAACATACGTTCACAATATCGAAATCGTCACAGCAATGACTAAAAAACTTTTAGTCAGGGCGCAGAAGAGAGCTCATAAACAGACCAGTAGGATCGTATTGTTGTTTTAATAATTTCAAACGAGCTGTGTGTTGGCCGTAGTAAAGAGCAAGTGGCGACCCATTCCCCATGTCATAATTTTGGTAAGAATGACCATTAAAAAACGGTAATAGCAAATCGAAAGATTTATTCACCCAATCGATAACTTCAGTATCGTCACATTCAGCTTGAGTGATCCCTGTGATACTACAGACGAAAGAAGCGTTGCGGTGAATAAATGCCGAATCGTCAGCGTTTACATCCTGAATAGCGCCACAAAGCGGGTCTAGCATAAATCCACCTGAATTTACCGGACAAGCTCGGTAACACGATAAAAGTGTTTCAATGAATTCGTCTGATAGCTCGCCTTCAATTATGCCATTTCGCCAATACAAGTTCAGATCACTATCGTAGTCATTGGATTGGCATTCAACGTATTGCGACCGCCTACTTAACAATGTGGCACCGTCTTGCCATTTGGCTACAGAATCCAAACCGTGCACCCAGTCCTCACTAAACCCCATTATCGAAATTCGTGCTTTATCGTGCATCGATCGCGAGAGATATGCATATAGAAAAACCGATCTGTTATCACTGAGCACTGTTTTGCTATATTGCCTAAGAATAGATCGTGCGTGACATAATGGCCACTCGAGTATTCGGCCATCAATATTTTGGGGGGCATCATTTAATTTAAACGTGACATCGGTCACAACGCCAAATTGACCATGGCCACACCCTTTTAATGCCCAAAACAAATCCGGATGTTGGGATTCGGTCACTTGTCTTACTTTACCGTCAGCAGTTATCAATCCAAACGCGAGCACATTGTCGCAACTCAAACCAAGCTTTCTGGACAAAAAACCGATCCCCCCTCCCAATGTTGCGCCGACAACACCAACATCGGGACAGGTACCCAAAGGAACTACTTTGTTGTGTTGCGCTAGAAAATGGTCCAATTCACTATTTTTGACGCCTGCGCCGACGTTTACTGAGCTCTTATCAACATTCAGTACAGTTGTTTTAAACATCGACATATCAATTACAATTGCATTGTTAAGGACCGACATGCCACTTACACCATGCCCTTGACCCTTAATTGTAATAGATAAGCGCAACTGCTTTGCACATCTGACAATGTGTATAATATCGGTCTTTGTTTTAGGTTGAATAATTACTAACGGAAAACGCGAAACACCTTGATTGAATACTTTCCTGTTTTCTTCATATTCTGCACTACCCGGTGACCAGAATGCGCCGTCAACAAGACTTGCCAGTTCTACCAAACTTGTTTCAGTAGCCCGCGTGATTGAATCTGTTTTTGTCTGTTTTGCAGGTGAAACTTCAACAATACTCTCAAGTAGATTCCAACTTCGACTACCAAAAGTGTTTGGCGTGATATCGCTCAGCAATTGTCGCAGATATTGTGCAACTAATCGGAGAGGTAAAAGCTTGTTTGCTGAATACATACTGCGCATTAACTCCGATGCAGGCAACGCGTGATTTGAAGCTTGCCTTATCGTTTCCTGCATTTTGGTGTCGACGTTTCCAGGAGCCACAGTTGTAAAAACAGCAATATCGTTATCGACTTCAAGTTGAAAACACTGGCACAGCATATTTAATGATGCTTTGCTCACACAATAAGCTGAGGCGCCAGCAACGGGTTGTACTGGCAAATCACTGGTTAAAAACATCACGCGGCTATGACTAAATTTTTTTAAGCATATCTGCGTTAAAAGGCGAGGTACTTCGACATTTATCCATTGGGTTGCCTCCCACTCATCAGGGGCGACGTTGCTAATATCTCCAAATGGCATGACAACACCTGCGCAATGGATCAGGTAGCTAAAGTGAGTATGCTGATTGACAACGTTTTGAAGGCTTTTAATACAATCCCTATTAGTGAAATCGATACACTCGATTCTGACCCTATCCCCATAAGACCTTTTAAGCTGTTGTAAAGTTTCTGGATTTCTACAAAGTGCTACGATCTGGATAAAAGGGTAGGAGAGTAGAAGCTCTTTTGTAAGCGCAAGTCCTATACCAGAGCTAGCGCCTGATATTAGTGCTGTCTGTTGATACAACATCTTAAAAGCCTATTTCGTAGAAGAGTGAAAGCTCACTTATATGTTTGATAGCTTCAGCATAAGTAAAGTCCTTGAATGGATAAATAAAGTTAATGATTTGATTACAGAAATGTAATCAAACCGTAATCGATTCGTTGTGATGCTTTGATCTGAATCAACTACAGTTGAAATGAAATCACTACGATTAAATACATAAACATTTTATTAAGGTGCCTACGACGAACAAGGACAACTAGATATCACAGCCAATGGGTTTGATATCAACTTTATTAGTACTCACGCCATCATCAGAGGCGAGTATATTAAAACTGAAACGGACTCATTTGTTGAGCGAGATCATGAGCAAACTATTGACTCATTTTCACGCAATGGATGGTTTTTACAAGGTACTTTCTTCGTTGGGCATGCTTTTCAATCCCTAGGTAGTACTGAATTGGTCCTTGAATATGCTGAAACCAATAAAATTGAAGAAGCGGAGCGCTGGATGGTAGGTGTCAACTATTGGTTGGACCCTCGTTCAGTTATTAAGGTGGGCTATGAAGATACAGACGTAGTTGAAGGCCCTGATGATACACGGTTTGCTGTGCAATTCAGCTATGGATTCTAGGGGATATCATGAACAAGAAATTAATTATATGTGCACTAATCACATTTATTTCGTTACCGAACTTGGCAGACGATGAAACCACACTTTCTGGCGCAGAGTTAATTAATAACAACTGTGCGCGTTGTCATAACAGTAGGCCTGTGCGTGAGTTTTCTATCAGTGAGTGGAGAGTGATCATGCCACACATGCGCGAAAAAGCGCATTTAACCGGCAGCGAAGTATAAGCCATTCTTGAATTCATGGAAATAGCTTCTAGTCCTGCTCAACCGGTAGAGGTGACTCTGGCTAAATCATTAACAGTCAATCCACGTGACGTACTCACTCGATATGGTTGTCAGGGGTGTCATCAAGTGCAAGGCGCAGGCGGAACACTCGGTCCATCGCTGGATAATGTTATTAGCGAAAAAGGCAGGGCATTCTTTTTGCGCAAAGTTAAGGAGCCTCAATTTAATAACTCGTCGTCCGCAATGCCGCAAATGCCGATTACAGATGATGAGCTTGAAGCTTTAGCTGAGTTTTTATCGTCCATATAGCCTATTGACCTGAGTCTAAGACATTAGATTAAGGTGACAAGACGTAAACTTTAAACCTAAAACGCTCAACTGAGCATAATCAAAGGAAACAATCTTATGAAAAAGCTTACTTCACTATTACTGGCCAGTGCTTTAGTCGTTGCGCCAATAGCGACTTCTTTTGCATATCAACAGACTGACAAATCTGATATGCCGATGATGGATGGTCAGATGATGCAAAAGATGCAGACGCATATGGAAGAAATGCGCGCAGTATTGGATGCCGTTAAGAGTGAATCGGATCCGGAGAAGCGCGAAGCCATGTTGCATGAGCATGCCCAAAAGATGCAAGACATGATGGGCATGATGGAAGGAAGCGACTCGATGGGGATGAAAGCGGGAAAAGGAATGAAACACAAACACACTGATATGTCCACCGAAGACAAAATGAAAATGATGGAACAGCGTATGTCGATGATGGAAGACATGATGAGCCAAATGATGGGGCACACCGCTGAAAAGTCTAAACCAATACATAAACACAAATAGAGCTAATCACCACGTTACGAGGCAGGAGGTGACCTGCTGTCTCGCTTATTTCAATAATCACAGGAATTTTACATGAATAAATTAATTAAGTTTTTTTCAATTGTAGTCTTGTCAGTTGGACTCCTCGGAGGATGCGCAAGCCAGGTTTATCACGACTACATCATGAGTGGGCAAGTTGTTACAGTCGATGATAAGCAAGCAGTGGTATGTGTATCTGATACGGATGGTTTGAAGGAACATCAAGTTTTTAATGTCTATAGAACTGTCTACGACCCTACAGCAATCTCAGAAGGTGAAAACAGCTATTCACGAGAGTTCGTTGGGAAAATTCGTCTTGGAAAAACTAAGGATAAGCACTTCGCGGAAGCTATTGTGCTGGATGGCGAAATTACGCGTTATGACATGGTCGAGTTTGACCGTGGTTTTTGATTAATATTTTAATTAGGAGTATGCCGTTGTGAATAATAGAGTTTATCACCAACCCTACCGTATAGCGGTTATTGTGACGCTGGTATTAGTGAGTGTCTTATTCACAACCGCGTGCTCAGCAGTACCACAAAGTACTGAGCCAGACAAAAAAAACAATTCATCAGAAACTAAAGAAACTCAGCCTGAGTTAAACGTTGATGACTTCGCTAAAATCCAAACCGCTTTGCGCTCGTTAGACAATTCATTAGCGACCCAGCCAAAAAGCAATGAGAGTGTAAATCCGAGTGATACCAGTGTTTCACTCAATACATCATCAATGCCACTTTCAGCAACAAACACAATGAAAATGGGAAAGAGTAAGAATAAAGGCATGATGCCAATGCGCGGGAAATCGTGCATGGGAATGATGTGCAAAATGATGATGAAAAACAGCTCAATGATGGGTACACCACCTGAACAAAATAAAACACAGATATCTGGTTCTCCATTAAATGAAAGCTTACCCGGTGTCAGTGGAGCGCTGCATTTATACCACGTTGGAGAGCAAGCTTTTTTCTTAAACCACAAAGAGACACTCGAATTGACCGATGGTCAGTACCAAACGCTTCTCACGATCCGAACTGAATGGGAGTCTACTCAACAAAGCTTTACGCTGCAGCGAAGTGCGTTAGAAGCATCGTTGTGGGAATTGACCGCTCAGGGGCTACCTCAATACGACAATATCAAAGACACCATTGCTGAAATAGAAGCCACAAACAGCGCCTTGCGGTTGCAGTTTATTACATCGGTAGGGAAAGCGGTATCAGTATTAACGCCCTCTCAGATCGCTAAGATAAATAGCCTGTGGATGGCCGAACAAACAGGTGAGTTATGAGCATGTGGTGGCCACACACATCATTTTTTCTGCGTTACGCCGTCATTTTGAACGTTATGCTGTTATTCGCAACGACGAGCAGTTACGCACAGCAACAGCCAGAGGATAGTGAGCATGCGAGCCACCATCCTGAAGCTACCAATGATCCCACTGTCAACGCTAATACGGATGTTTTGCCGACTGCTACACAAGGTAAAGGACCGCTGGGCAATGCTGACGCCATGATGGGATCCGGTATGGCAAAAGGCATGGATAAAATGATGGAGAAAATGGGTGCACCCAAACCTAAAGATCTCTATCCCACGCTAATGCGCATGCATTCAGCTACACCCGAACAAAGAGAGACTGTTCTGATTAAAGCAACCGCAAGAATGCAACAAGGAAGTGAGCAACTTGCTACAGGTTTTGATTGGCTTGCCCGCGCAGCTGCCACTGATGACTATTCCCAAATGCAAATGGCTGTTGAAACAGTTAAAGAGGGTATAGCCCATTTTGACAGTGGTCTTGCTGCGAAACGTGCCATACAAGACGGGCAAGAACCACGAAGAGTGGCATTAACCTGGTTCAAGTCACAAATGAATTTGCTTCCCAGTGCGCCGGAAAAAGGTACTTCAACCCTATTTGGTATGACACCGTTTCACAGCGCAGTGATGCTCGTTTTACTCATATTTACAATTGTTATGGTGTATGTGTATGGATTTAAGATGCGCAGAGCTGCCGCGCTGCTCGAAGAGCTTAAGTCTACTGACACCGCAAGCACATCTGCGCCAACGACAAAAGTTTCCTCTGTTGTCGAATCTAATCCGGCTGCCCAGCAGCATGCTTCGGCACCAGCGCAAAGTAGCGAGCCAGCATTGTCATCCACTGCCTCATCGCGCAAGGGCACGTTTAGTGGCGATATGGTAGTAACCGCGATTTTTAATGAAACCCATGATGTTAAAACGTTACGTCTAGCCAGCCCAGATGGACAAACCATTCCATTTGATTTCGAACCAGGTCAATTTGTCACGTTCACACTGAACATCGATGGTTTTGAAAAGCCAGTTAAGCGCTCATACACCATTGCATCATCGCCCACTGAACAGTATTACTTTGAAGTTACGATAAAGCGAGAGGAGTTCGGTGTGGTTTCTCGTTATATGCATGACGCGGTTGAGGTAGGAAATACGCTTTCAATTAAAGCCCCCGGCGGTAAATTTTATTTCAATGGTCATGGTTCAAACAGCGTGGTGTTGATTTCTGGGGGAGTGGGGATCACACCGATGATGAGCGCTGTCCGCTACTTGACGACGACGTGCTGGGACGGTGATATTTATTTTCTGTTTTGTACGCGAACGTCCAACGACTTTATTTTTGAACAGGAATTAAAATATCTGCAAGCACGTCATCCTCGGTTAAAAGTACTGGTCAGTATGACTCAAGCAGAGGGTACATCCTGGATGGGGCCCCAAGGCCGCTTTTCATCCGCAATGATAAACGAATTTGTGCCAGATATTGCCTCAAAAACTGCGCATATTTGTGGGCCTCCTGCAATGATGGATGCTACGAAAAAAATGCTAGCCGAATTGGGTATGCCTAACACGCATATTAAAACCGAAGCGTTTGGGGCTGCTAAACCAGAGCCCGCTCCCGTTAAATCTCAATTAGCCACTAACACCAACGCAGGCGACAACAGACAAGTACGGTTTAGTCTTTCAGACGTCGAAGCCCACGCGGGTCCGGATGAGACCGTATTAGACGTCGCTGATGGACTCGATGTAGATATAGAGAATTCATGCAGAGCGGGTTCGTGCGGGAGTTGTAAGGTGAAACTGCTACGTGGTGACGTCGATATGGAGGTTGATGATGGGCTGGAGCCTGAAGATAAGCTCAGTGGGTATATTCTGGCGTGCCAAGCTATCCCTAAATCTGATGTGGAGGTTGAGGCTTAATGAATTCTCAAGAGCGCACAATTGTAAGCAGCTTGGTTGTCCTAATGATCCTGCTATGGCTCGGTTTTTTATGGCATAGAGACCCAGCATTCCCAGGCAGTTTTATTGGATTTGGCGTGGGTTTAAGCGCTTCGGTATTAATGCTTATCCCATTGGTATACATGACCATTAAGCGTAACAAATCACTTAAGAAAGTCGTGACGAAGCACATCGCTATGCCAAAGCTCCTGCGTATACATATCTATGCTGGTGTGCTGGGGCCTATTCTAGCGCTGATCCATAGTGCCCATCGTTTTGATAGTGCTACCGGAGTTTCGCTTGTTATCTTTATGATGGTCGTTGTGATCAGTGGGTTTGTGGGTCGATATGTACTCGGTCTTATTTCATCGAATGTGAAAGAGAAAAAGCGCCAAGTAAATGAACTCCACGTTGCGCTTTCTAACGCAAAACAGGCGTTGAAAGACGCAGTCTGTGATGACAGATATTCGACGTTTGCCCAAACATCCGCACGACATATTCCTTACATTACGTTAAATGTGCCTACTTCAGCACAAAGTAAATTGTTCAAACAAGAAAGCCAGGTTCTTTCTATCATTGATACAATTTCCGATGTTGAGTACAGCATTCTCATTCATGACACCGCGAAGGTGTGGTTTGCTCGTTGGTTAAAATTTCACATCGTGATTTCAATGACACTTTATGTAGTCCTGTTTTTTCACATTTTCAGTGAAGTTTACTTTGGACTGCGCTGGTTATGATGAAATGGATAATAATCGTTCTTGGCTTAGTTGCTGCTGGCTTTGGCGTCAGTCATTTCATTCATATGCCTGAAGATAGCGCACAAATTCCATGGGAAAAAATGGTTGAACCCGGTTCACTCAATAAAGCACATGCCTTTCTCGCGGATGACTGTTTGAGTTGTCACACACCGGTGAAGGGCGTTGAGCGTGACAAATGTGTGGCGTGTCATGCAAATGATACGCATATCGTTGCGCGTCAACCCACTGCATTTCATACCGACATCAAAGAATGTGCAAGTTGCCATGTAGAGCACAAAGGTGAATCGGCCAACATTTCGCTCATGAGCCATATAGCGTTAGTCGACATTGGTTTCAATATGCTCCCCAACCCAAATGTCCCGTTTGACGAGGGCGCTGCCACCATGGCGTTTTTGGAGAACATACTAGCGAATAAACAAACTCCTGAGCCCTTGTTTGTGCACCCTGAGGTCAGTGATAAAGAAGCCTTATTAAATTGTACGCAATGTCACAGCAACGATGATCGCCATTTAGGTCTATTTGGAGAGGATTGCGTGCAGTGTCACAGCACAGACAAATGGTCATTGCCAAAGTTTATTCACCCGTCGAGTCAATCACGTGATTGCAATCAATGTCATGAAGCGCCGCCCAGTCACTATATGCAGCATTTTAAAATGATTTCCGCCAAAGTGGCAGGCGAGCCTAAAGCTAAAGTTGAGGAATGCTATGCCTGCCATCAATCTACGTCCTGGAACGATATTAAGCGTGCCGGGTGGTATAAACACCATTAAGGGGTACAAACTGTGATCACAAATTCCATTGCGCTCGCAACCTCGGTGCTGATCGCAATAGTATTGTGTCTGCCTCGCTTACGACAATCTTTCCAATGGCGAGCAACAGTCACACCGTTGGCTTCCATTATTGGTAGTGGCTTTTTGATCATTGCACCACTGCTGCATTCGGTAATGGGGAAATGGGCACTGCTTGGAATAGTGTTGTTGTCCATTCTGGCATATGCGCTGGGGTCAGTTATTCGCTTCAATATACGCCACGCAGAACCTGAGCTAGCTAGCAATCAACAAAGCAGTATTATGACGCTTGAAAAAGCAAGTCAATGGGCGCTTGGTGCGGCATATGCCATTTCCGTGGCGTTTTATATTAGTTTGTTTGCAGCGTTTGTTTTTGATCGTTTATCTATCTCTGATACGACGTACATCAAACTGTTTACCAGTGGGTTGCTTGTCATCATTATGGTGGTCGCTTGGCTTCGAGGTGCTAGGGGGCTAGAGACCATTGAGCTATTCGCCGTGACAATAAAGTTGGCTATTATAGTAGGTGTGCTCGCAGCGCTGGCAACCTACGACATACAAGTACAAAGTGCTTGGTTTCAACATGAAGCGATACAGGCATTGAGCCATTTTGAAACTGTTAGCATGCTCGCAGGGATGCTCATGGTAACGCAAGGGTTCGAGACAACCCGTTTTATGGGGAATAACTATACGCCAGAACAGCGCATTAAAGCGAGTCGTTATGCTCAGTGGATCGCTATTTTTCTCTATGTTGTTTTTATCGGTCTAACGTGTCCTATTTTCCTGGATTTTCCGATCACGGAATTAAACGAAACAACGATTAGCTACACCCTAGGGCAAGCAATATGGGTATTGCCGATTTTATTACTGGTTGCCGCCACGGCAAGTCAGTTAAGTGCAGCATTAGCCGATACTATCGGTGGCGGAGGCCTCTTAAAAGAGCTTTTCCATTTACCTATCTCCCCCCAATTTTACTACGTTTTAGTTATCGCCATCGCAGGTATATTAGTTTGGTCATCTAACGTATTTGAAATTATTAATCTCGCTTCAAAAGGGTTTGCACTTTATTACCTGATCCAAACAATAATCGTGATCAAACTCGTGATGCGTCAAAGCACAGGTCAACGCATTAGGTCAACAAAATTACTTGGTCTATCGGTGATCGTTCTCTGTTTATTCTTTGTGATTGGCTGGTCAATTCCAGCACCTCATAGCTAATAAGGAAAATACCGATGCTATCACTAGAAACTACACCAACAATTGACCAAATTAAAAATGCGGCTAAGCGCTACGCTATCATTGGTGTTGGAAATCTACTGCAGCGAGATGATGGCGTTGGTGTGCACGCGGTTCGTGCTCTGCAACCCCTGCTAAAGTCTTATTCAAATGTATCTTGCATTGACGCTGGGACACTGAGCTATGAACTTTTGGAGTGGGTCGCGAGTTCCGATCATACGATAGTCATCGACGCGGCCTACATGCGCTGTTCGCCTGGTACGGTGAGAGTGTTTGAGGACGAGGCAATTGCGGATCAGTTTAAGCAAGCGACGACCCATTCCGTTCACCAGATCACGTTACGCGATACATTGTTGACCAGCCAAACGTTATATTCAAAACCTTCTGCGGTGACGTTAATTGGCGTAGAGCCTGAGGCGATAGAGTGGGGAACCTCTTTGAGTCCAAAGGTAAATGCAGCGTTATCATCGATCATCGATATCGCATTTGCTTGCTTATCAAGCGACGACATTCAGGCCTATAAACCGGCAACCCAAAAGGAGGCACGATGACCGAAGAACTCATTTTTATGACATCCAATGCTGAAAAAACCGGCAACGTAATGCGGCTTTTGCATCAGATACGTCATGCGTTGTCTCAGTTAATTGAACGACAAGAACAAACCACGATTGATCTGCGACGATTGCCTTTAAGCGCTAGCGAAGAAGCGCAGTTAGAAGCTTTTCTTGGGCATGGAGAGGTTAAAGCTGATATTCAGGCGCTGGGTGATACGGTGCTAATCGAATCACGCTACGCAGGCGTTTGGCTTGAAATTCACTATAACGAAGATGTGGAGATCATGGGCAAATACGTTCATATCTGTACCTGTCCACCAATCATAAAATCTCAGCCAGAAGATATGGTGTTATCGCTCAGCAATATAGTGTCTGACATCCATTCGTTGTCTCATCAATCTTCTGATGAAACGGCTAAGGAGGATTGAAATGGCGCTACCAACATTAAACAAGCAGTTACAAGCGGCCGGTATCTCAAGACGCACATTTCTTAAGTTTTGCGCTACAACGGCGTCTTTACTGGCATTGCCGCAAAGCGCTGTTGCCGATTTGGCGACTGCCCTTGGCAATGCGAGAAGACCCTCTGTGATTTGGTTGCCCTTTCAAGAGTGCACAGGGTGTACCGAAGCAATATTGCGCTCTCACGCTCCCACATTGGAAAGCCTTATTTTCGATCATATTTCGTTGGATTATCAGCATACGATAATGGCTGCTGCGGGAGAGCAAGCTGAAGACGCTAGGCGTGCGGCGATGAACGCGCACAAAGGGCAATATTTGTTGTTGGTTGATGGTTCGGTTCCGGTGGGTAACCCAGGATACTCAACGATCAGTGGCATGAGTAATGTCGATATGCTGAGAGAATCGGCAAAAGATGCTGCGGGTATTATTGCCATCGGTACCTGCGCGTCTTTTGGCGGGATCCCTAAAGCAAACCCAAATCCGACGGGGGCAGTGGCAGTAAGCGACATTATTACAGACAAGCCAATCGTAAACATTTCAGGCTGTCCGCCACTGCCTATCGCGATTACAGCTGTGTTGGTTCATTACCTGACGTTTAAGCGTTTCCCTGATCTCGACGAATTACAACGCCCACTCGCTTTTTTTGGTGAAAGCATCCATGACAGATGTTATCGACGCCCATTTTTTGAACAACGTAAATTTGCAAAATCGTTTGATGATGAGGGGGCAAAAAATGGGTGGTGTTTGTTCGAACTTGGTTGTAAAGGGCCCGAAACCTTTAACGCATGTGCAACGGTTAAATGGAATCAAGGCACGAGTTTTCCTATCGAATCTGGCCATCCGTGTCTTGGTTGCTCTGAGCCCGATTTCTGGGATAAAAGCAGCTTTTACCAAGCCTTGGGTCCATGGGAGTGGTACAAATCCAAACCCGGCAAAGGTGCACAGAAGCATGCTGGGAAAAACTCATAAGATAATAGGCAAGGCTCATGGAAAATACAGCAAGTAACAACCGGTTAGTCGTCGATCCTATCACTCGAATTGAAGGGCATCTTCGAATAGAAGCTGAAATGGATGGGAATACCATCAAACAGGCGTTCTCATCAGGCACGTCTGTTCGGGGAATTGAACTGATTTTACAAGGCAGAGATCCGCGTGACGCTTGGGCTTTTGCGCAACGTATCTGTGGCGTCTGCACGCTGGTGCATGGTATGGCATCGGTGCGTGCTGTCGAAGATGCAATTAGAAAAGCTTGGCGGTCAAACGCAAAATTAGGGGTTGCCATTGGAAAGCCCTCCATGACATCTATGCCAAAAGGACCGATGCAACATGGTAAAAAAGGGCACCGACAGTCACGTACTTCAATAGGCGTACTGAGTGAAGCAGAAATGGCTATCCCTCAAAATGCACAACTGATAAGAAACATCATGATTGCAACCCAATATGTGCATGATCACGTGATGCATTTTTATCACTTGCATGCCCTAGATTGGGTTGACGTTGTTTCTGCACTAGATGCAGATCCAACGAGAACCGCTGCGCTCGCCGGTCAATTGAGTGATTATCCTCGTTCATCGCCGGGATATTTCAAAGATATGAAGCAAAAAGTCAAAACGCTGGTTGAGTCTGGGCAGCTAGGGATATTCAGTAACGCGTATTGGGGGCATCCTGGCTATAAACTGCCACCTGAAGTTAACTTGATGGCATTAGCACATTATTTAGATGCGCTAACGTGGCAGCGTGAAGTTGTAAAAGTTCACACCATATTTGGAGGGAAAAACCCTCATCCTAATTTTGTCGTTGGCGGCGTGCCTTCACCGATTAATCTCAATGCGTCAACGGGTATTAACACGAGTCGATTAGTGCAACTACAAGATGCTATCACGCAAATGAAGAGCTTTGTCGATCAGGTGTATTACCCCGATATTGTGGCGATTGCGGGTTATTACAAAGAGTGGGGGACACGAGGGGAAGGGCTGGGTAACTTTCTTACCTATGGAGACTTACCTATGACATCAATGGATGACCCTGATTCTTTCTTGTTTCCACGAGGTGCAATACTTGGTCGAGACTTGAGTAAAGTGCATGACCTTGATCTAGATGATCCCTCTGAAATTCAAGAATTCGTCTCTTCCTCCTGGTATCGATATAGTGGAGGGAACGCAAGTGGTTTACACCCTTTTAATGGACAAACAACACTCGAGTATACTGGTCCGAAACCGCCTTACAAGCACCTAAATGTAGGGGCTGAATATTCATGGTTGAAAAGTCCGCGTTGGAAAGGCCATGCGATGGAGGTGGGACCGCTGGCTCGCGTGCTAATGATGTATGCTAAAAAAGATGCCGCTGCGCAAGACATCGTTAATCGATCTCTTTCTATCTTGGATTTAGAGACCTCTGCACTTTTCTCCACACTCGGTAGGACGCTCGCCAGAGCAGTGGAAACAAAAATTGTGGTTAACCAGCTACAGTCTTGGTATGACCAACTATTGGATAATATCGCAAAGGGCGATACCGATACGTTTAACCCTCTGTATTTTGACCCTACCAATTGGCCAATTAAAGGCCAGGGGGTAGGCGTGATGGAAGCGCCTCGTGGCGCGTTGGGGCATTGGTTGGTCATGCAAAATGGCAAAATTGAGAATTACCAATGTGTCGTGCCTACGACATGGAACGCTGGACCTCGAGATCCCAACTCACAGGCAGGTGCTTATGAAGCCGCTCTGCAAGATAAACATACGCTACATGATCCTGACCAACCTTTAGAGATTTTGCGAACACTTCATAGTTTTGACCCCTGCTTAGCATGTGCCGTGCACGTAATGGACGAAACAGGGGAAGAGCGTTTGCGTCTAAAAGTTCGTTAACCTTACTTGAGGAATATTATGAAAATCAAAAATAGTATTAGAAAGTCAGTTACTTCTTTAATTGCCTTTTTTTACCTGGTGGTAGGTTCACCCGTTAGTTATGCGCACCCGGGTCATCAAGGCGATCATTCACTACTTTTGGGATCGCTGGTGTCAACAATCGTGCTTGTCACCGTTGCGCTGTTTATTTATCGAGCTAGAGCAAGTAGGCCCTATCAACGGGTAAAACAGTAATGTGTCTCGCTATCCCCATGAAAGTCATTGCAATTAAAGGCTTTAACGCAACGTGTGAAGCGAAAGGTGTCTCTCGCGAGGTGAGTTTACATTTAGTGCAAGGGCTAGAGGTCAAAGTTGGCGACTATGTGATGGTACATGTTGGTTATGCTCTCCAAGTGATCACCTATGATGAAGCGCAGGTGACATGGGAGATGCTCGATCAGGTCATTGCTTACGATGCATGAAATTAGTCTTTGCTATAGCTTGCTTGACACAGTCGCTGTTCACCAGCGAGCAAACATGAATAAGTCTGTCAGTCTGGTTCACGTCAAAGTCGGCCCACTGTCAGGTGTTGAGCCTGACTTGCTGCACCATGCGTTCTTGGCGTGTAGAACTCACACCATTGGCGATCAGGCAACGCTTAGAATTGACACAAGCGCTATCAAGATACGCTGTAAATTGTGTGGCGAATTCAGCCGAGTTTCGGTGAATAGTATCCTATGTGCAAGTTGCGGTGCTTGGCAAACCGACCTCATTGAGGGCGATGAATTTATATTGCAACGAATAGAGTTTATCGCACCTGACAATTTTACAGAATCAAAGGAGAGAAAACATGTGCGGTAACTGTGGTTGCGAAACGCAAGTAAAATCAGAGAAAACTGACAAGCCATCAGCAAATATCGTTGAGGTTCACGCAAATTTAAAAAGCAACAATGACAGCCAAGCGATAGCAAACCGTGCTTTATTTGACGCACATAATGTACTAGTGATTAATTTGATGTCATCCCCAGGCAGTGGAAAAACCCGGCTACTCGAAGAAACGATACGTGCGCTTAAGTCGCAATACGCGATGGCGGTGATTGAAGGCGACCTCGAAACTGAAAATGACGCAAATAGAATTAGACGTCATGGTGTGCAGGCGGAGCAAATCGCCACGGGCCAAGGGTGTCACTTGGACGCCAGTATGGTGCAAAAGGTACTTGGAAGATTTAGCTTACAAAAACTAGACGTTTTGTTTATAGAGAATGTTGGCAATTTGATTTGTCCAGCGTGTTTTGATTTAGGACAGCACTTAAACATTATTTTGCTGTCCGTACCAGAAGGTGATGATAAGCCTGAAAAGTACCCAGTGATGTTTCGTGCCGCGGACGTCATGCTTATTTCTAAGACCGATTACTTGCAATTTCACGATGAATTCAATGTACCTCGCGCGATTGAATCATTTCGTAAAGTGGGCAACGATGCGCCCGTTCTCGAAGTGTCTTCATTGAAAAGTCAACATCTAGAGCGTTGGTTTTCTTATTTTACGCACGCCATTACAGCTCATCAGTCTCAGTCGTTACAAAATAGCGGAGTCTAAAGTCTTATGTACAGTGTTGAATCGTTGCTAAGAGACATTAAGAATACCTCGCTTTCAAAACCGTTTCGTATTCTTAATGTTTGCGGTGGCCATGAGCGTGCGATTACGCGCGCTGGATTTAGAACGTTGTTTCAGCACAATATTCATCTGATACCTGGGCCAGGGTGCCCCGTTTGTATTTGCCCCGAAGAGGATATTGCATACGCGATACACTTAGCCATTAACGAAAATGTCGTTATCGTTAGTTTTGGTGACATGCTCCGCGTCCCAGTCGAACACGAAATGGGTGGCTGTAGCTCATTGATAGACGCAAAAAATCAAGGGGCCGATATCCGTCCGATATCTTCTCCTCAAGAAGCGGTATCTATAGCATTGGAAGAACCTCGTAAGGTTATTGTGTTTTTTGCTGTTGGTTTTGAAACGACTATGGCACCGATTGCAGCAACACTGCTTAATGATTTACCCAATAACTTTAAAGTATTATTGTCTGGACGACTTACTTGGCCAGCAGTTGCCCATGTGCTTGAGAGTCAACCGAATACTTTTGATGCACTGATTGCGCCAGGCCACGTTGCGACAATTATGGGTAGTGAAGAATGGCAGTTTGCAATCGACCATCATAATTTGCCTGTCAGTATTGCTGGTTTTCATCCAGAAAGTTTGCTGTTGTCGCTCCAAACGCTGCTCGGTAATTGTTCAAATAAAGTCGTCACACTGAGTAACCGCTATCCCGAAGTGGTAAAGCAAAACGGCAATGCAGCAGCTAAAGCAATAATCAATAAAGCGTTCACTATCGTTGACGCACATTGGCGAGGAATTGGTGTTATTCCTGGTTCTGGATTTTCCTTTGCTTCGAGACTATCGCACCTAGACGCCACAAACGATTATGCGCCAGTCGATTTCCCTTCGCAATGTGCGCAAAACGTTCCTGAAACCACATCGCCCTGTGAAAAAGTGATCCTCGGAAAAATGGCACCTGATGCGTGCCCGTTTTTTGGTCAGGAATGCAAACCAGCATCCCCTAAAGGCGCATGTATGGTGTCTGATGAGGGGGCTTGCCGAATTTGGTATAGCTCTGGTGAGCGCTCGATAACAAATGTTATCAAAAAGGGGAATACGCTAAAGGTGGAGATGAAGTGATGACAACTGCCCGCACATATGTTGCCAATACGAATAAGAGTAAAACTATCGCCTATGAGTTGAACATTACTGGAGTCATCCAGGGGGTTGGGTTCAGACCGTTAGTTTACTGCTTAGCGTATGAAAAAAGTATTGTTGGTTGGGTACAAAACGACTGTGGATGTGTGCGAATACACGCTGAAGGCACTGAGCTAGACGTTGAACAATTTGTATTCGACTTACTGAACAATGGGTCGCTAGTTTCCATATCCTTGCTGGAAAAAAAGCAGGTTAAACTGAGTAATGTAGACTCGTTCACGATAAAAGAAAGCGGTCATGATATAGCGTGCGGGGCGATATCAATCCCCAAAGATGTCTATTTGTGTGGAGCGTGTAAAGCTGAGTTACTGTCAAATACTAACCGACGTGGCACCTATAGCTTTATCGCTTGCAGTAAATGTGGTCCACGATTTTCTATGCTGCGAGCAATGCCATACGACAGAAAGAACATGAGTATGTCAGCATTTCCAATGTGTGAGTTATGTCGTAAAGAATATCAATCGCCAACTGATAGGCGCTTTCATGCTCAACCAATAAGCTGTCGCGTATGCGGGCCTGAAGTATTTTGTTCAACTGTCGGCGGGCGCGTGGTCTCGCAAGGCGATGTTGATGTTGTAGCAACGGTTGTCGCATATTTGAATCAAGGCAAAATTGTCGCGTTAAAAAGTATAGGCGGTTATCACTTGCTCTGTGACGCACAAAGCACTGAAGCGGTAGACCTTTTACGCCAGCGTAAAAATAGACCAGATAAACCTTTCGCGGTCATGCTCCCAGAGCCTCGTGCAGACGAAACAAGTGAGGATTGGTTAGATAAATGCGTTGCTGTAGACAGTCATCAAAGAGCGCTCTTACTAAGCCCCGTGCGACCCATTTTACTTGCAAAAAAGCAATCGAATGTACCCATTGCAGATAACGTAGCGCCCATGCTTCGTGATTTGGGGGTGATGTTGCCGTGCAGCGGACTGCATTTACTCATTATGCAGCAATTCAATCGCCCCATGGTGGCTACGTCAGGAAATATTTACGGTGAACCGATGGTCACATCGACGTCATCGGCACAGCAACACCTTACGATGTTGGCAGACATCTTCGTGCACCATAATCGAGACATTTTTCACAAACTGGATGATTCTGTGCTGCGAACGCTTAAGTCAGGCACCATTCCAATTCGCCTGGGGCGGGGTATAAGTCCGATAGAATTATCATTGCCATATACTGTGCAGGAACCAATGCTTGCTGTTGGCGCGAATCAGAAAAATACAGTCGCAATAGCTTTGAACAATCGACTTATCGTAACACCGCATATTGGCGACCTCGATTCTCCGATAATGCAAGCGCACTTTGAAAAATGTATCAGTGACTTTCAAGCTCTCTATCATGTTCATCCACAGCGTATTCTTTGCGATAGCCATCCTGGCTATATCAGTTCCCGTTGGGCCAAAGGCAGTGAACTACCGACTACTAAAGTTTTACATCACCACGCTCATGCATCAGCGTGGGCATTAGCTGCTGAAATATCGACACCAAGCTTGGTTTTCGTGTGGGATGGAACGGGATTAGGCGAGAATGGCGAGATGTGGGGAGGGGAAGTTTTTTGTGGGACGCCGGGCAATTGGAAACGTGTTGCCTCATTAGCGCCTATGAAGTTGCAAGGCGGCAACAAGGTTCCAAATCAACCATGGCGAAGTGCAGCATCACTAGTGTGGGGTACTAATTTCACCGGCATTGATTTTAAACCATTTGATCCACAACAATTAAGCTACAACGCATGGCAAAACGAACTCAATTGTCATGTTAGTAGTTCAATGGGAAGACTGTTCGACGCGGCGGCATTTGCCTGCTGTGAACAGAGCGAAGTCTCTTATGAAGGGCAGGCGCCGATGATGTTGGAAAGCGTTGCGTCGACGCCCTCTAAGGTTATGCCGTTAACGTTGGTCCAGAAAAACGACGAATTTATTCAAATGGATTGGCGAACACTGGTACCGGAACTATTTGATTTCAAAGTGTCTCCTCAAACTCGTGCTGCAAATTTCCACGCTTCGTTAATTGAAACGGTATGGGAGGTAACCCTACATTGCCGTAAAAAGTTTAATTTTGACCACATTGGATTGGCAGGAGGCGTCTTCCAAAATCGCATTTTGTGTGACGGTATATCACAACGGTTTTTACAATCAGACATTCCTGTGGTTATTCCAAGTAGTTTGCCATTAAACGATGCCGCAATAAGTGTTGGGCAAATCCACGAATACTGTTCACGGAGGTCATAATGAAAAGCGCAGAGGGCAATAATCATTCATCATCAGAGCCGTTGGGCACGGAATCTATTCAATTAGCTCAGGGGAACGGCGGAACACTGACAAAAAGACTCATTGATCATGTTTTTAAAAATAAAGCGAACAAAGATCTAGATCTGCTTCATGATGCCGCCACAGTAACTTTTGATGGTCCTTATCTGAGTATAACAACGGATAGCTTCGTTGTATCCCCCCCAACATTTCCAGGCGGCAATGTAGGCGCGTTGAGTGTTTACGGTACCGTCAATGATTTAGCAGTCGTTGGGGCAACACCACGGTACATCAGTACTGCATTTATTATTGAAGAAGGCTTTTCCCTTTCAACATTGAAACAAATCGTTAATGGAATGCATCAAGCTGCCGAAGAAACGAAGGTCGCCATTGTAACAGGTGATACGAAAGTTGTCCCGAAAGGCAGTGGTGGCGGCGTTTTTATCAATACAACGGGTGTTGGAGACAGCCGAGATGCGCCGATTTGGGATACCAGTCTTATAAAGGCAGGCGATCATGTACTGGTTAGTGGTTCTGTAGGTGATCACGGTGCGTGTGTCCTGCTTGCTCGCGAGGACTATGGTTTGCAAGGTCAGCTAAAGTCTGATTGTGGAAGCGTTGTTCCTCTTATTGATCCAATCAAGCATTTGGAAGGTGTTCGTTTTGTGCGTGACCCAACTCGTGGAGGGTTGTCAGTATTACTCCATGACGTTGCTAATGAAACAGGCTTCGATATCGAGTTAATTGAAAATAATATTCCGGTGCGACCTGAAGTGGCAAGCGTGTGTGAAATATTAGGCTTTGATCCGTTTGTTTTAGCGTGTGAGGGACGCATTGTTGCTGTTGTTGCCCCTGACATAAGCGGTAAGGTGCTAGAACACTGGCGGAGCATTCGAAACGGGGAGCAGGCCGAACACATTGGTGTAATAGTAAAAAACACCGAATCAAAAGGGCGCGTGACCATTGTTACGCCAATGGGAGGAAGACGTTTCATGAATGAACTCGAAGATGAGCCGCTTCCAAGGATCTGCTGAAAGAATAGGTGTTGACCTGTGAGCAACACATAGGTTTACCCTAGTAACGTGAGAGTAGAACATAGGATTAAAGGCGTGCTTAACCGCATATCTATGTTGATAAAAGAGGAGCGTTAAAATGCGCGTTAAACAAATTGCAGATGCACTAGAGATTAGCGCGGACAGCGTACGGTATTACACGCGCATTGGTTTTTTGGTGCCAAGTAAATCGCACAATGGTTACAAGTATTACAGGCCCGCTGATGTGACACGACTACGGTTTATTTTAAGCGCGCGTTCATTAGGTTTCTCTATCAATGATATTAAGGAAATTCTGTTCACGTCATCACAAACCAACGCGCCATGCCCGACGGTTCGGCGCCTTATTGAACAAAGGTTGAAAGAAACTGAACAGCGGTATCAGGACATGCATGAGCTAAGACTGCGCATGCGAAAAGCAATCTCAGAATGGGAAAATACACCGGATCAGCATCCAACGGCCGATACGATTTGCCATTTGATTGAAGGTTTCACATCACTTAAATCATAACATTATTTAGAGAGGGAGTGGCTCATGAATTCAAAAACGGACGATGCGAAAATTCATTCGTGTTGTGGCGGTGACAAAAAAGTATCAACCGCTAGTAAGGCGGTCGAGAGTGAAACACATACTGAGCAAGTCTCTGCGTCTTCGGGTGAGCTACAACTCAATATCCAAGGTGCAAGTTGCGCCAGTTGTGTGACTAAAATTGAAGCGGCCTTAAAACAGGTCTCGGGTGTCACCAATGCTGAGATGAATTTTGCTGAACGCTCGGTGTTGGTGATGGGCAGTTCATCCTCCCACGCATTGATTAAGGCGGTAGAGCAAGCTGGGTATAACGCAACATTAGCGAATACGGATTCAGATGAGGCTGCCATTGAAGAAAAGGAACAGGCGGACTGGGCATATTATAAAAAACTAATGCGAGACATGGTCATTGCATTATCTCTTGGTGTGCCACTGATGCTTTATGGCTTGGTGACGGGGGAAATGAGCGTCAACACGACCACTGAGCGGATCGTGTGGTTGATTGTAGGGATCATGACATTGGGTGTTATGGTGTTTTCTGGTCGGCATTTTTATGTAGGTGCTTGGAACTCCTTTAAAAATCACGCCGCGAACATGGATACTTTGATTGCATTGGGGACAGGAACAGCCTGGTTGTACTCTATGGTCGTTGTGTTTTTCCCCGGATATGTGCCTGAAATGGCGCGGCATGTCTATTTTGAAGCAACAGCCATGATAATTGGTCTCATTAATTTAGGCTTAGCGCTTGAGATAAAAGCACGCGGTAAAACGTCCGAGGCAATTAAACGACTGATTGGTTTACAAGCCAAAACAGCTCGCGTCATTCGTGATGGGCATGATATAGATATTCCGATTGAAGATGTTCTGCTAAATGATCTTATCCGGGTTCGCCCTGGGGAGCGCATCTCTGTTGATGGCTTAGTTGTCGAGGGCCAGACAAGTATTGATGAATCAATGCTAACGGGTGAACCCATGCCCATAGAAAAACGAAAAGACGATGAGGTCGTTGCCGGCACGATAAACAAATCAGGCTCTATCGTCTTTCGAGCAGAGCGCGTGGGAAAAGATACCGCGCTTGCTCAAATTATTAACATGGTAAAACGCGCACAAAATTCTAAACCGCCTATTGGTCGATTAGCTGATATGATTTCCGCCTATTTTGTACCGGTCGTCATGATCATTGCCGTGATCAGTGCGCTGGCCTGGTTGAATTATGGTCCATCTCCTGAAGTAGCTTTTGCAATCGTTTCTGCGACCACAGTACTGATTATTGCCTGCCCTTGCGCCTTGGGTTTGGCCACACCGATGTCGGTGATGGTCGGTGTGGGAAAGGCGGCTGAAGCGGGGGTTCTTATCCGAAACGGCGAAGCGCTGCAATCTGCATCAAAAATAACCACTATGGTTCTAGATAAAACAGGCACTATTACTGAGGGGGCCCCTAAAGTAACAGATGTCGTTATAGTTTCAGATCATAGTCACAACGATGTGCTTTCTTTGGCGGCTAGCCTTGAGTCTGGTTCTGAGCATCCACTTGCCATGGCGATCGTTGAATCTGCAAAGGAGCAAGGTGTGCCGATCCATTCCGTTACTGATTTTCAGTCCATTGCGGGGAAGGGGGTTGAAGCCATGCTAAATTCTCAACGCCTGCTATTTGGAAATGAAAAATTGATGATAGACCAAGGGATCGAGCTTCATCATTACATCGACAAAGCGCAGAGGTTAGCAGCGGATGCAAAGACCCCTATGTATTTTGCTATTGATTCTACATTAGTTGCCGTAATTGCCGTCGCTGACCCAATAAAATCTGACTCAATAGATGCGATAAAGCGGCTACAGCATAACGGGATACGAGTTGTGATGTTAACCGGGGATAATCGACTGACCGCAAAAGCCGTCGCCCGAAAAGCGGGGATTGCAGATTACGTTGCCGAAGTGATGCCGGAAGATAAGGCAAACAAAATACTTGAGCTTCAACGTGAAGGCGAAATTGTGGGTATGACCGGTGATGGCATAAATGACGCACCGGCCCTTGCTCATGCCAACGTCGGCTTTGCGATTGGGACTGGGACTGATGTAGCGATAGAAAGTGCGGATATAACGTTGATGCGCGGCTCCCTACATGGGTTAGCGGATGCAATTGCCGTGAGCAAAGCAACACTGCGTAACATCAAGCAAAACCTCTTTGGCGCATTTATTTATAATGTCGCCGGAATACCATTTGCGGCAGGCGTCTTTTATCCATTCTTAGGGATACTGCTTAACCCAGTCATTGCTGGTGCAGCGATGGCATTCTCATCACTAACGGTGGTGACCAATGCTAACCGATTACGTCTATTTAAAGCGAAAGAGCACTAGGAGTACACAATGATGATATGGATTAATTTAGCAGGGCTTATCCTGATTGGGCTTATTGTTTGGTGGTTTTGGCTTTACAAAGCACAATCAACCCAGATAAAAGACGGCAGTATCAAAGTCCTTGTAAAAGACGGCGTGTATCAGCCTGCCAATATCACGGTGCCGGCGCATCAGTCCGTTCAGCTTATGTTCGTCAGAGAAGATGCAACGCCCTGTGCAGAAACGTTATTGATCCCGGAGTTGGATATCAATGAAACATTAGCGCTTAACAAGCGAGTGACGGTCACTATTCCTGCTTCCAGTGCCGGCGTTTACCCATTTCATTGTCAGATGCAAATGTATCGTGGCACGTTGGTGATCAAGTGATTAAACGCTTTTTATTAACGTAAAAGATACCAAAGCGAGGTGTATTATGAGTAAACAAAAAGTCCCCTTTTGGCGCACCCCCAGTGGTTGGTCTGCCATAGGCCTTATTACCGCCGCGAGCTACTTCTTGCTGGTTGAGCATGGTGAGCATGTGTTTCCGTATTTACCTTACTTGATCTTGTTGTTGTGCCTTGTCATGCACATTTTTATGCACGGCAGTCATGGCAAAGGACATGAAACACATGAGCACACCGAAAAAACATTTAAAGAACAAACCGAGGACAATGAGCAATATCGAAAAGGCTATATCGAAGGGTTAGAGCAGGCCCGTAAAGGAAAACATAAAACGGAGAATAATAATGCACGGTGATTCTGATTATGGGCTCTGGGCACTAGTCATTATAAACTCAGCCATTTTTATCTTTTTTGCGTTTAGTTTTATCAAGCCGAAGTCGAAAACAGATTGGCGAAGCCTAGGTGTATTTTCCGCTTTTATCGTGGCCTTATTTACCGAAATGTATGGTTTCCCCCTGACAATATATTTTTTGTCAGGGTGGTTAGCGGAAAGTTATCCAGGGGTAGACTTTTTAGCGCATGAAAATGGTCACTTGTGGCATACTTTGCTAGGGCTATCCGGCGATGCTCACTGGGATATTTTACACATCTTAAGTAATGTCATCATCATTTTAGGTTTCTTTTTACTATCCGCTTCTTGGAGTGTCCTACACCACGCGCAAAAATCGCATAGTTTAGCCACTACTGGATGGTACGCTCGCTGCCGGCATCCTCAATATGTTGCATTTATACTGATCATGTTTGGCTTTTTGTTGCAATGGCCAACACTGCCAACCTTACTTATGTTTCCAATTCTTATTGTCGTTTATGCTCGACTCGCCACGCGAGAAGAGCAGCAAGCTGAATCCGAGTTTGGTGATAGCTACAGACACTATAAACAAACGACGCCAGGTTGGTTTCCCCGTATGGGTATTTCAAACGTTTCAAGCACTAATTAAGGATTACAAAATGAACAAAGTACTACTGTCATTACTGTTTGTTGGAGGGGTGTTACCCGCGACATTTGCTGCTGCTCAAACGTCGATGAGTGCGGATGATATGCTTCGAAGTAATGAGCTTGTCATGGATGCACTAATGCAACGCATACAACGGATCAACGACGTCTCTGATAGGCAAACTCTCATCGTTGAGCATATGAAAATGATGGAAATTTATTTAACGAATATTGAGAAGAGACTCCAAAGTGAAACAGACCTGCAACACAAAGCACATCTGGAAGAAACGTACACAAATGGCCTTCAACGAAGTCTCGTTCTTATCGACAGCGGTTTAGCAGGGGGCGACTTTGTAGTCATGGGAAATTCGGTAGACGAACATTTGTTTTATCTTGAACAAAGAATGTCAATTTTACAATCGTTAATGAAGCAGCAGCTCGGTGCCAATAGTGTTTTAAATAATTAAAGAAATGACGAACATAAACAAGTTAACAATCGATTTATAGGAGGAAAAGATGAGCGATCTAGATCACAGAGTCGGTGTATCAGAGGCGAATTTAGTCGTACGGCATTTAAAGTTGGTTGGTATTACCGAAGATAACATAGAAGCAATTATTGCTGGCATTGATGGGACCTTTGGAATCGATGCAGTTTCATTTGAGGACGCCAAAAGTACCCTGCATATAGGCTACGATGCAACCCACTGCAATTTAGATGGCATTGAGACAATCATTCGTGACAACGGGGCAGACATTTCGGACGACTTTTGGACAAAAATGAAAGAAGGCTATTACCAATTCGTTGACGAAAACATTCGTGAAAATGCAAAACACAAACCCTGGAGTTGCCACCGTGTTCCTCCTGGGCAAACCCATAAAAAGTAATTGTTTCAATAGCAACGATCAGACTTACGTTACGCCTGATCGTACAGCCATAACAAACAAAAACAGGACAACACAGTGGTACATAGTAAAAACGAAGCGGACAGAATTAAGTTACTTAACTTGGGAATAATTGAAAGAAACCCAGCTGAGCATGAAATCCATCAAGCGGTACAAGAATTCACAGGTTCCGTTATGCCTAACGCAAAATATTCACTGGAAAAAGCATTAAAAGCGTTTTCTTCAAGCAAAGACGAATAGAAGCGTGGCAAGTTTTAGCCGCTGGAAGGGGCAATTTTTCTATTACCGGCACATGGGTAAATAAAGTGTTAGTGAGTACTTCAATAGGGGCTTTGGTAGCTGTTTTAATAATAGGATTGGCGAAGTTAAATAAATTCGATAAAGACCGAAGTTTTTATCCAACGCTCACTGTTGTGATCGCGAGTTACTATCCATTGTTTGGAGTGTTAGAAAGTCGATTTATATGGCATGAGTTGTGTGATTCATAGACATCATTTCACTTTTCTCAATTGCAGGTCGCGTTGATAATTTGATAGCTGAATGCGCTCGTCCTCAGTTATATAATCCTCGTGAACCTCTTCTCAAAGTGGGGCTTGTTCAAGTCTTTCACAGACAATATCCATTGGCGTTTTTCCCTTTAACGAACCATGTGCCCGTTGCCAGTTGTAGTAATGCTGCCATTCGGGCAATGTTTCGTTTTTTAGTTCGTCTAGATTCAAGTTTACTGTTGAATAAAACTCTTCTTTGTCGGTTCTTTGCGACCTTTCAACCTTACCATTCAGGTGAGGAGAACCAGGCTTGTTAGGACGAAATTTGATGCCATAATCCATCAGCTTTCGCTGAACTTTCTCTGCGAAGAATTCTGTACCACGGTCGGTTTGTATTCGCTGTATTGGAAATGGCATTTCCTCGATTACCTTATCGATAAAAATAAGGGTGTTTGCTGCCGACCTCCGGTTAAACACATCCAGTACGCGATATCTAGAGCAGTCATCAATAGCAGTATATTGGTAAATTCCAGGAGCGATTTTGCATGTATCCATCTGCACTCGATCACCTGGAATAGGTCTTTGGTAACGGATGAAGTCTTTTTTCTTCCGTTGAAATACTATTGGTTTAACGTCATGTCTGGTCAGCACCTTATGTATGGAAGCAAGCGATAATTGAACACTATGCTCGCGAAGAAGTTCATTTTGGATTCTCCGCGCACCAAGCTTCCTGTCTTTTCTCAGGCTTAGAATCCATTCCTCTACCTGATGGTTTATTTTAGCATTTGGCGAGGTATGAGGGCGTTTAGAAACGTCCTGAAGACCGTCTAGACCATTTTCTTTGTATCGTTTTAACCATTTACGAAGAGTGGGTCTGGATATACCACACCTGCGGCAAACCAGACCTGCATTTTTAGTTTCTTCGTAAAGCTCAATCCACTTGAGTCGCTGTCTAATTTCTTTGTTCTTAGAGTCGTATTATTTTGAAACGATCTCTATGAATCACACACATAAACGTCCTTGTTGTCTTAAATATTCTGACTACTGTTTTCGAAGACCGTAATTAAAGATTCATCCAAATAGGGACCGATCTCGCTAAAATCGTAAATGCTATTTATGTTCTTATTGCTAATGCTCCTTTTGCATTTTAATTTAGTTAAAAT